>NZ_VWWC01000363.1:0-1670 GCF_011753175.1 Burkholderia sp. Cy-637
TCACGCCCGTCACGGCCGAGGCCGGATTGACGCTGGCGTCCAGGCAGTCGCGGGCGGCTTGGGCACCACCACTACGGCGATCACCGGCCTGGTCGGCAGCGTCAATCCGGCCTCGGCCGTGACGGGCGTGCTGGGCGCGGCGACCTCGGGCCTCGGCAATGCGACCACGGCGCTCACCGGCGCCCTGGCCTCGGTGCCGACGGCGGCAGTTACCGGCGTGGTCAATGCGGCCTCGTCGGGCGTGAGCTCGGCGGTCGGCGGCCTCGGCACGGTGGCGGGCACGGTCGCCAGCACCGCGCCGGCGGCGGTGACGGGCGTGGTCAACGCGGTCACCGGCGTGGTCGCGAGCAACCCGATCGCCCCGATCACGGCGCTGATCGGCAACCTGCAGACGGCGCTGCCGGTCTCGACCGTGACGGGCGCGGTCTCGACGGTCGCGAACACGGTAACGGGCACGCTGTCGAGCGCGGCGCACACGGGCCTGGCGGCCACCACGGCGCTCGGCACGGTCGGCGCGACGCTCGCCTCGACCACCGGCGCCACGCTCGGCAACGTGGCGAGCACCGGCGCGGCGACGCTCGGCACGGTCGCCAACACCGGCGTGAGCACGGTGGCGGCGGTCGGCAACGTGGCGACGCAGACCATCGGCGCGGTCGGCGCGGCCTTGCCGGGCATCGCGATCACGCCGTCGTCGGGCGGCGCGTCGGGCTCGGGCACGGGTACCGGCACGAGCGGCGCGGCGGGCGTCGGCACGCTGCTCTCGCCGGTGACCTCGCTGGTCACGACGCTGGCCGGCGTGGTGCCGCACAAGTAAGCGGGCGGCCTGCCGCCAGGGCGGGCCGGCGCGTCGAGGCAGGCGCGCATGGCTCGACCGTCGCGGCGGATATCGGCAACAAGGACGGCACGACTTCGGTCGTGCCGTTTTTTTTTTGCGCGCCCGCGTGCCATCGCTGCTGCCTGTCATCAGGGGAACTCGCTGCCGGCGCAGCTTACGAACCGGCGTAAGCCGACGTTTGTGCGGCACCGCGCCGCGCGCTAACGTCCTACAGTGACGCACGCCCGCGCGAGCGCGGCCCGTGGCGCACCCGAGCCCGGGCGCCGCGCAGCCCGCATGCGCTCCCCGCGCCGACCCTGGAGACGAACGGGAGCGAGACTCCCGGAGGACCTGCCGAATGAAGAAGCTGATCAACGATGTCGAACACGTGGTGCCCGACCTGCTGAACGGGCTGGTCGCGCTCAACCCGCATCTCGCCCTGCTCGCCGGCCGCACCATCGTGGTCCGCGCCGACGCGGCCGAGGCCGCCTCGCGCGGCGAGGTCGCGCTGATATCGGGCGGCGGCGCCGGCCACGAGCCGGCCCATGCCGGCTACGTGGGCGCCGGCATGCTGAGTGCGGCGGTGGCGGGCGAGGTGTTCACCTCGCCCTCGGTCGACGCGGTGCTCGACGCGATCCGCGCGGTGGCCGGGCCGGCCGGGGTGCTGCTGATCGTCAAGAACTACACGGGAGACCGGCTCAATTTCGGGCTCGCGGCCGAGATCGCGCGTGCCGAGGGGATCGACGTCGAGACCGTGATCGTCGCCGACGACGTGGCGCTGGCCGCGCGCGGCGAACATGCCGGGCGGCGCGGCCTGGCCGGCACGGTGCTGGTGCATCGCATCGCCGGCGCGGCC
>NZ_VWWC01000364.1:0-1692 GCF_011753175.1 Burkholderia sp. Cy-637
CGGCCATCGCGGCCGCGCGCTGCGCCGCGGCGACACGCTGGCGATGCGCGAGCGCTATCCCTCGTTCCGCGAGCGCCCCGGCTACGGCGAGGTGTTCGCGCCCGGCGTGCTGCGCGCGGCGGGCGAGCCGCTGCGCGTCGTCGCCGGCCGCGAATGGGCGCGCTTCACGCCGCACGCGCAGGCGGCCCTGCTCAACACCGTGTATCGCGTGAGCCCGCAGTCGGACCGCATGGGCTACCGGCTCGAAGGCCTGCCGCTGAGCCTGCTCGAACCGTTCGAGGCAGCCTCCGAGGCGCTGTCCTGCGGCACCGTGCAGGTGCCGCCCGACGGCCAGCCGATCGTGCTGATGGCCGACCGCCAGACCACCGGCGGCTACCCGAAGATCGCCCAGGTCTGCTCGGTGGACCTGCCGCGCCTGGCGCAAACCCTGCCGGGCGAATCGATCGCCTTCGAACGGGTCGAGCTGGCCGAGGCGCAGCGCCTGGCGCTGGACCAGGCGCGCGGCTTCGACACCTGGGAGCGGCGCGATGCGCACTGAACTCGACTTCAACAGCGACCTGGGCGAAAGCTTCGGCGTCTACCGGCTCGGCAACGACGCGGCCGTGCTGCCGCACGTCAGCTCGGCCAACATCGCCTGCGGTTTCCATGCCGGCGACCCGCGCACCATCGCCCGCACCGTGAAGGCGGCGCGCGCGGCAGGCGCCGCGATCGGCGCGCATCCCGGCTATCCCGACCTGGTCGGCTTCGGCCGCCGCGAGATGCAACTGAGCGCCGAGGAACTCTACGAGATCACCGTCTACCAGGTCGGCGCCGTGAAGGCCTTCGCCGAGGCGGCCGGCTCGCGGCTCTCGCACGTCAAGCCGCACGGCGCGCTGTACAACCTGGCCGCGCGCCGCCGCGAGATCGCCGAGCCGCTGTGCGCCGCGGTGCGCGATGTCGACCCGGGCCTGATCTTCTACGGCCTGGCCGGCTCGGCATTGGTGGAGGCCGCGCGCGACGCCGGCCTGACGGTGGCGCAGGAGGTATTCGCCGATCGCACCTACCAGGACGACGGCACGCTCACCCCGCGCAGCGACCCGCGCGCGCTGATCACCGACATCGAGATCTCGATCCGGCAGGTGTTCGAGATGCTGCGCGAAGGCGTGGTCACCTCGGTAAACGGCGTGGCCGTGCCGATCCAGGCCGACACGCTCTGCATCCACGGCGACCAGCCCGGCGCCGCGCTGTTCGCGCAACGCATCCGCGCCGCGCTCGACGCGGCCGGCATCGCGGTGCGCCCGCCGCGCGCGCGCCTGCCGGCCACCGCCGCCGGCTGACGCCGTGTTCGCTTTTCCACGCCGACCCCACCGGCTCAAATCCTCAGGAGTCCAGATGTTGAACGCAAGCACGGCAGAGCGCCAGGCGACAGCGGCGGATGCCGCCAGCACCGCCTCGTCCCGCGCCATCGCGCGCAAGGCCGCGCTGGCGGCCGCCGCGGGCACGGCGATCGAATACTACGAGTTCGGCGTCTACGGCTACATGGCCGCGCTGATCGGGCCGCTGTTCTTCCCGGCCGACAATCCCACCGCCGCGCTGCTGTCGATCCTGGCGATCTTCGGCAGCGCCTTCCTGATGCGGCCGATCGGCGGCATCGTGCTGGGGCGGCTGGGCGACCGCGTGGGCCGGCGCGCCGTGTTGCTGGTGACGGTGCTC
>NZ_VWWC01000365.1:0-1753 GCF_011753175.1 Burkholderia sp. Cy-637
CGGCCCATGTAGCCGCGGAAATCGTCGGCCGAGCTGCCGTCCTGGCGCGCCACCCACTGCACCGGGAAGCGCAGCGCCTCGCCGCCGTCGATCGCCACCGGCAGCGTCTCCAGCACGTCGAGCAGCGGCTCGCCGGCGTACCAGGGCATGCTGTCCGACAGCGTGACGATGTTGTCGCCCTTCAGGGCCGACACCGGCACGAAGCGCACGCCCTCCAGGCCGAGCTGCTGCGCGAGCACGACGTAGGCATCGCGGATCAGGTTGAAGGTCGCTTCCGAATACTCGACCAGGTCCATCTTGTTGATCGCGACGATCACGTGCTGCAGGCCGAGCAGCTTGACGATCGCGCTGTGGCGCTTGGTCTGCGGCAGCAATTGCGCCGGGCTCGCGAGGCCGCCCTCGACCGCGACGCGCGTGGCGTCCACCAGGATGATGGCCGCGTGCGCGGTGGAGGCGCCGGTCACCATGTTGCGCGTGTACTGCTCGTGGCCCGGCGTGTCGGCGATGATGAACTTGCGCTTGGCGGTGGCGAAGTAGCGGTAGGCCACGTCGATCGTGATGCCCTGCTCGCGCTCGGCTTCCAGGCCGTCGGTCAGCAGCGCGAGGTCGAGCTCGTCGCCGACGGTGCGCTTGTTCTTGGCGCGCGACAGCGCGGACAACTGGTCCGACAGCACGGCCTTGCTGTCGTACAGCAGGCGGCCGATCAGCGTGCTCTTGCCGTCGTCGACGCTGCCCGCCGTGATGAAGCGCAACACGCCGAGGTCTTCGTGGTTCTCGATGATGCTCATGATGTCTGTGTCCTCGCGTGCTTCAGAAATAACCTTGCTTCTTGCGCTGTTCCATCGCGGCCTCGGAGGTCTGGTCGTCCATCCGCGTGGCGCCGCGCTCGGTGATCTCGGTCACCGCGGTCTCGGCGATGATCTTCTCGACGTCGTCGGCATCGCTCTCCACCGGGCAGGTGCAGGAGATGTCGCCGACCGTGCGGAAGCGCACCTGGGCGGTTTCGCTCACCTCGCCCTCGCGCATCGGCGTGAGCGGCGTGACCGGCACCAGCAGGCCGTTGCGGCGCACGATCTCGCGCTGGTGCGCGTAGTAGATCGAGGGCAGTTCGAGCTGCTCGCGCGCGATGTATTGCCAGACGTCGAGCTCGGTCCAGTTCGAGATCGGGAACACGCGCAGGTGCTCGCCCTTGTGCAGGCGCGCGTTGTAGAGGCTCCAGAGTTCCGGGCGCTGGGCCTTCGGATCCCATTGGCCGAACTCGTCGCGGAACGAGAAGATGCGCTCCTTGGCGCGGGCCTTTTCCTCGTCGCGGCGCGCGCCGCCGATCATCGCCGTGTAGCCGTGTTGCTCGATGGTCTCCAGCAGGGTGACGGCCTGCGCGGCATTGCGCGAATCGGTTTCGCGGCGCAGCACCACGGTGCCGCGCTTGATCGAATCCTCGACGTGGCCGACCACCAGCTCGGCGCCGATTTCCTTGGCGCGGCGATCGCGGAAGTCGATCACCTCGTCGTAGTTGTGACCGGTGTCGATATGCACCAGCGGGAACGGCAGCGAGGTCTGGCGATCCGGGCCCAGGCCGAAGGCCTTCAGCGCGAGATGCAGCACGACGACCGAATCCTTGCCGCCCGAGAACAGCAGGGCCGGCTTGCTGCATTCGGCCACCAGTTCGCGCAGGATGTGGATCGACTCGGCCTCGAGCCAGTCGAGGTGGCCCATCCGGCTGGCGGTGCCGGCCGGCGATGCGAAGGCGGAT
>NZ_VWWC01000366.1:0-1663 GCF_011753175.1 Burkholderia sp. Cy-637
GGAAGCCGGCACGATGGTCTGCGTCCAGGCCTGGCCGGCCGCCTCGCGCGTGAAACGCGCGCGCAGCGCGTCGTGCGTGGCCAGCACCGCCGCCAGCGCGCCGCGCAAGGCGCCGGCATCGAGCGGCTCGGCGCTGGCCAGCAGCACCGACTGGTTCCAGCGCGAAGGCGCATCGGGGAACTGCTCGAAGAACCAGTGCTGCATCGGCACGAGCGGCGCCGCCAGCGGCATGTCCGAGGCGGCTTCGTCGCCCGCGTCGCCCCCGTCGCCCCCGTCACTCGTGCCGCCCTCGCCCGCCTCGGCGCGCTCGGCGACCCGTGCCAGCTCGCGCACGCTCGAATGCTCGAACACCTGCCGCGCCGTCACGATCCAGCCCGCCGAGCGCGCCTGGGCGATCACGCGCAGGCTGGAGATCGAATCGCCGCCGAGCGCGAAGAAACTGTCGGTCACGCCGAAATCGCCGCGCCCGAGCACGGTCTGCCAGATCGCCAGCAAGGCGGTTTCGAGCGGACCTTCGGGCGGCACCGCGCCGGTCTCGACGGTATCGTCGGGCTCGGGCAGCGCGCGCCGGTCGAGCTTGCCGTTGGGCAGCGTCGGCAGCGCGGCCAGCGCGACGCAGACCGACGGCAGGTGCGAGGCCGGCAAGCCGGCCGCGAGCGCCTCGCACACCGCCTGCGGGCTGGCCTCGCCGGTGTAGTAGGCCACCAGCCGCTTGCGCTCGCCCGCGCCGCGCAGCTCGACCACGCCCTCGCGCACGCCGGTTGCACGCCTGAGCGCCGCCTCGATCTCACCGAGCTCGATGCGATGGCCGCGCAGCTTGATCTGCTGGTCGAGCCGGCCGAGGAAGTCGATCACGCCGTCGGGCCGCGCGCGGCACAGGTCGCCGCTGCGATAGACGCGCGAGCCGGGCGCGCCGGTCGGATCGGGCACGAAGCGCTCGGCCGTCAGCGAGGGCCGGCCCAGGTAGCCGTGCGCGAGCGTCGGCCCGCCGATGCAGAGTTCGCCGAGCGCGCCGTCGGGCGCGCGGTTGCCGTCCAGGTCGGCCACATAGGCATGGCGCGACGGGTAGCAGCGGCCGATCGCGACGATCGCGCTGGAAGCGTCCGCGACGCCGACCGGATGATGCAGCGCGGCCACCGTGGTTTCGGTGGGCCCGTAGAGATTGTCGATCGCCACGCTCGCGAGCGGGCCGTCGAGCCACTTCGCGAGTGCATCGCCGGGCAGGCCCTCGCCGCCCACCGTGATCTGCCGCAGCGACAGGTCCCGCGCGGCCGGCAGCGCGATGCGCCATTGCTGCCATAGCGCGGTCGGGATTCGCGCAAAAGTGACGCGCTCGTCGATCAGCGTGCGGTTGAGCGTGTCCAGTTCCCAGGCGCGCGGGCCGCGCATCACCACGCGCCCGCCCGCGATCAGCGCCGGCAACAGCTCGTGCAGCGCGACGTCGAAATTGATGGTGGAGGATTGCAGCACCGTATCGGTTTCCGCGATGCGGTGGTCGTGCAGGAAGTCCTCCAGGTGCAGGGCCAGCGCGCCGTGCGCGATCGCCACGCCCTTCGGCGTGCCGGTCGAGCCGGAGGTGTAGATCACATAGGCCAGCGATTCGGGATGCAGCGTCAGCGGCGCGGCCGGCGCGGGTTGCGCGGCGCCCTCGCCCGCCGGCCGC
>NZ_VWWC01000367.1:0-1663 GCF_011753175.1 Burkholderia sp. Cy-637
CGGCGGCGGTGCCTGGGAGGCCGCGTTGGGCGGCACCACGCCGGCCGCCAGCAGCGCCTGCCAGAGCTGGGCGCGATCGGCCTCGCGGTCGGCGAGGTCGGGCGGCAGCGGCGCGGCGGAGGCGGCCGGTGCGGTGGAATCGGCAGAAGCCCCAGCACCGGAAGCGGCAGAAGCGGCAGAAGCGGCAGAAGCCCCGGGCGCCTCCACTTCGTCGCGCGGCACTTCGGCATCGCGCGCCACCGGCCGCGTCGGCGAGGGCGCGCGTTCCGGCAAAGCGGGGGCGAGAGACGAAGCCCTATCGGTCATGCGGTTCTCCATGGGTGGCCAGGTTGCCTCGGGATCATCGGGCTGCATCGCGTCGGCGAACGCGGCGCTTGCCGCCGCGGCCTCACCGGCCTCGCTCGCCGGCCGGCCCTCGTCGGCGCGCCGGTCCTGCCCGGCCAGCACATGCCGGCGCCAGGCCAGGTCGACGCCGCGCCACCAGCCGGCCAGCGTCGGCAGGTCGTGCGTGGAGGACATCGCCGCCGCGTCGCGGTCCCAGGCCTCGGGCGGCCGGAACGCGCCGTCGCGTTCGCGCTCGAAGGCGAGCACGCGCATCCCGGCGATGCCGCGCGCGGCCAGCCGTTCGCGCAAGCCCTCGGGCACGGTGCCGAGATCCTCGCCGATCGCGATGGCGCGATGCCGCGCGGATTCGAGCGCGACCAGCCGCAGCAGATCGTCGAGCGGGTAGCGCAGGTAGGCACCCTCGCGCGGCGAGCCGCCGTCGCGCACGATCCACAGCCGCTGGAAGCCGAGGATGTGATCGATGCGCACGCCGCCGGCATGCGCGAAGGCGCCGCGCAGCAGCGCGATGAAGGGCGCGTAGCCGTTCGCGCGCAGGCCGGCCGGGGTCCAGGTGGCGACGCCCCAGGCCTGGCCCTCGGGATTGAACAGGTCGGGCGGCGCGCCGATCGACAGCCCCGAGAGCAGCGTGTGCGGCGCGGCCCAGGCATCGGCGCCGTCGGGCGCCACGCCGACCGCGAGATCGGCGATCGTGCCGATCGACATGCCGGCTTCGCGCGCGGCCTGGCGTGCGCCGTCCAGCCCGCGCGAGGCCAGCCATTGCGTGAAGGCGAAGAAGGCGACGTGCTCGGCGCGCGCGGCCGCGAAGGCGCGTACCTCGGTGGTGCCGGGGTTCTGCCACTCGGCGGGCCAGCGTCGCCAGTCGGGGCCGAGCCGCTCGGCGATGGCCTGCGCCTGCAGGGCGTCGAACACGGCTTGCGCGTGCAGCGCGTCGCCGCCTTCGGCCGAGAAGCGCGCGAAGGCCTCGTGCTCGGCCGAGGGATGCGCGCGCCAGCGCTCGAACAGGGCACGCAGCACGCGCAGCTTGAGATGCAGCGCGCGCGGCCAGTCGACCAGCGGCGCGCGCGACAGCGCCTCGGCGGTCTCGGCGAGCGCGGTTTCGGCCAGCACCGCGCGCGTCGCCTCGGCGCCCAGCACCGTGTCGGGATCGACATAGGCGAAGTTGTGCCAGCGCCGCGAGGACGGCGAATAGGGACTGTCGCGCTCGGGCTGGGCCGGGAAGCCGGCGTGGGTCGGGCTCAGCGCCAGCGCGTCGGCGCCCAGCCGCGCGGCCGAGCGCGCCAGGGTGGCCAGCGCGCTGGTGTCGCCCAGGCCCAGGTCG
>NZ_VWWC01000368.1:0-1672 GCF_011753175.1 Burkholderia sp. Cy-637
CTGGTGCCGGTAAAGAGAGTGGTCGACTACAACGTGAAGGTTCGCGTGAAGTCGGACGGAACGGGCGTCGATATCGCGAACGTGAAGATGTCGATGAACCCGTTCGATGAGATCGCGGTGGAAGAGGCGGTGCGCCTGAAGGAAGCGGGCACGGCCACGGAAGTGATCGCCGTGTCGATCGGCGTGGCGCAGGCGCAGGAGACGCTGCGCACGGCGCTGGCGATCGGCGCGGACCGCGCGATCCTGGTGGAAGCCGGCGAAGGCGTGGAGCCGCTGGGCGTGGCGAAGATCCTGAAGGCGCTGGTCGACAAGGAGCAGCCGCAACTGGTGATCCTCGGCAAGCAGGCGATCGACGACGATTCGAACCAGACGGGCCAGATGCTGGCCGCGCTGGCAGGCCTGCCGCAAGCGACCTTCGCCTCGAAGGTGACGGTGGCCGACGGTCGCGCCACGGTCGCGCGCGAAGTGGACGGCGGCTCGGAAACCCTGGCGCTGACGCTGCCGGCGGTGGTGACCACGGACCTGCGCCTGAACGAGCCGCGCTACGTGACGCTGCCCAACATCATGAAGGCGAAGAAGAAGCCCCTCGAGACGGTGAAGCCGGAAGACCTGGGCGTGGACGTGAGCCCGCGCCTGAAGACGCTGAAGGTGTCGGAGCCGCCCAAGCGCGCGGCGGGTGTGAAGGTGGCCGACGTGAAGACGCTGGTCGAGAAGCTGAAGACCGAAGCGAAAGTGCTGTAAGGGGAGACGAGAAGATGACGATTCTGATCATTGCCGAACACGACAACGCCACGATCAAGGCGGCGACGCTGAACACGGTGGCGGCCGCGCAGAAGATCGGCGGCGACATCCACGTGCTGGTGGCGGGCGGCAACGCGCAGGGCGCGGCCGACGCGGCGGCGAAGATCGCCGGCGTGGCGAAGGTGCTGCTGGCCGACGCGCCGCAACTGGCCGAGGGCCTGGCGGAGAACGTGGAAGCCACGGTGCTGAACATCGCGAAGGACTATTCGCACATCCTGGCGCCGGCCACGGCCTACGGCAAGAACGTGGCGCCGCGCATCGCGGCGAAGCTGGACGTGGCGCAGATCTCGGACATCACGGCAGTGGACAGCGCCGATACCTTCGAGCGCCCGATCTACGCCGGCAACGCGATCGCGACGGTGCAGTCGAGCGATGCGATCAAGGTGATCACGGTGCGCTCGACGGGCTTCGATCCGGTGGCGGCCGAGGGCGGCAGCGCGTCGGTGGAGAAGATCGAGGCGGCGGCCGACAGCGGCAAGTCGCAGTTCGTGAACCGTGAAGTGACCAAGCTCGATCGTCCGGAGCTGACCAGCGCGAACATCATCGTGTCGGGCGGCCGCGGGCTGGGCAGCGGCGAGAACTACACGAAGGTGCTGGAGCCGCTGGCCGACAAGCTGTCGGCGGCGCTGGGCGCCTCGCGCGCGGCGGTCGACGCGGGTTACGTGCCGAACGATTATCAAGTGGGCCAGACCGGCAAGATCGTGGCGCCGCAGTTGTACATCGCGGTGGGCATCTCGGGTGCGATCCAGCATCTGGCCGGGATGAAGGACTCGAAGGTGATCGTGGCGATCAACAAGGACGAGGAAGCGCCGATCTTCAGCGTGGCCGACTACGGCATCGTCGGCGACCTGTTCACGGTGGTGCCGGAGCT
>NZ_VWWC01000369.1:0-1495 GCF_011753175.1 Burkholderia sp. Cy-637
TGGACGCGCGCTGGCAGACCCTGCTGCTCACCCGCGACGGCCAGCCGCCCGCGCCGTCGCGCGACGGCGCGCATGGCCCGCGCGCGAGCTGCACGGCCATCGCGCCGGACGCCTGGCGGATCTTCGCGACGATCGCGAACCGCGCCCCCGATGCCTTCGCCGGCACCGAGCTGATCGCCGATCGCGGCGGCTGGCTGCGTGCGGTGGCCGCGCCCGGCACGCGCTGGTCCGACGCGAACCTGATGTGCGGTGCGACCGGCACGACGGCCGCGCGCGAAAGCCGGACCTCGGCCGGCGGCATCGACGCGCTGCTGGCGCGGATCGACGCCGAGCCGGTGGCCGACATCGAGGGCGGTTACACGCACTGAGCGCACTGAGCCTCCGGCGCAGCCCCGAACCCCGTCACGCCGGCACGAATACTCCCCTCCCACCTCCAAGGACCCAACACGCCATGAACCCGCCCCGCTCCACCAGCCGACGACGCTTCCTGCAATCGGGCGCCGCCGGTACCGGCCTCGCCCTGCTGCCCGCGCTCGGCGCGACGGCCTTCGCGCAATCCGGCCCGCGCCCGGTGCTGAAGGCCGGCGACCAGAAAGGCGGCCTGCGCGCGCTGCTGGAGGCCGCCAATGCCCTCGGCGGCCTGCCCTACGATATTCAGTGGACCGAATTTCCGGCCGCGGCGCCGCTGGCCGAGGCACTCAACGCGGCCGCCGTCGATTGCGGCCCGATCGGCGATGCGCCGCTGATCTTCGCGCTGTCCTCGGGCGCGCGCGTCAAGGCGATCGCGGCAAACCGCTCGGACGCCTACGGCACCGCGGTGATGGTGCGGCCCGACGCGGCCATGCGCGGCGCCGCCGACCTGAAGGGCAAGCGCGTGGGCACCACGCGCGGCTCGATCGGCCACTACGTGACGCTCAAGGCGCTCGACGCGGCGGGGCTGCCGCCCAGCGCGGTGGACTTCCGCTTCCTGCCGCCGGCCGACACCATGCTCGCGCTGGCGACCGGCTCGATCGACGCCTGGGCGACCTGGGAGCCCTACACGGCGCTGGCCGAGACCAGCGGGCGCGCGCGCGTGCTGGTCAACGGGCGCGGCCTGTCCTCGGGGCTCAGCTACATCGCCGCCACCGATACGGCGATCGACGGCAAGCGCGCGGTGCTGCAGGACTTCGTGCGGCGCGTGGCAGGCGCGCAGCGCTGGTCCTATCGCCACGTCGACGCGTTCTCGGCCACCCTGGCGCGCATCATCGGCATCCCCGAGGCGGCCGCCAGGCTGCAGTTCGAGCGGCGCGCCACCCAGTGGCTGCCGATCGACGCGCCGCTGGTGGCCGAGCAGCAAGCCACCGCCGACTTCTATCGCAAGGTCGGCATGCTGCGCCAGCCGCTCGACGTCGGCCCGACCTTCGACCGCGGTTTCCCGCTCGGCTCGGCCTGAGCGGGCGTGGCGCGAGCAAGGCCTGGCGCTCGGGCGCCCGCCGCCGCGTGCGGGCGGCCATGC
>NZ_VWWC01000370.1:0-1405 GCF_011753175.1 Burkholderia sp. Cy-637
TCGGCGACCTGGCGCTCGCGCACGCGGTGCTGGCGCGGCTCGGGATCGGCGCGCTGGCGGCGCGTTCGCTCGACGAGCTGTCGGGCGGCCAGCGGCAGTTGGTCGGCATCGCGCAGGCGCTGGTGCGCGATCCGCAGGTGCTGCTGCTCGACGAGCCGCTGTCGGCGCTCGACCTCAACCACCAGTTCCATGTGATGCAGGTACTGCGCGAGGTCACGCGCGAACGCGGCATCGCCACCGTGGTGGTGCTGCACGACATCAATGCGGCGATGCGCGCCTGCGATCGCGCCATGCTGCTGCATCGCGGGCGCATCGAGCGCTTCGGCGAACCGGCCGAGGTGGTGACCTCGGAAAGCCTGGCCGAGGTGTTCGGCGTGAGGGCGCGGATCGAGCCCTGCTCGCAGGGGCATCGGCAGGTGATGATCGACGGGCTGGCGCTGGGCGCCTGAGGCGCGCCCCGAAGCCGTCGTGAAAAGCAACGGCCGGCTCCGCATCGCGCGGCGCCGGCCGTTTTTTCATGCCGATCGTTTCAGTCGTAGAAGCGCGGCGTGTAGATCCACTCGCGTTCGGCGCTGGCGAAGCGCCGCGTCTTCGAGGAGCCGACGATCACCATGGTGCGCATGTCGACGTCGGCCGCGCGCAGCTCGCCCAGCGTGAGGCTGCGCAGGCTCGCGCCGGGCCGGCCGACGTCGCGGCCGAGCACCACCACCGTGTCGGCGGCGCGGATCTCGCGCAGGATCTCCAGCGCGCGATCGAGCTGCCAGGGCCGTGCCTTCGAGATCGGGTTGTAGAAGGCCATCACCAGGTCGGCGCGCGCGGCCAGCGCGAGCCGTTCCTCGATCACGCTCCAGGGCTTGAGGTTGTCCGACAGCGAGATCACGCAGAAGTCGTGGCCGAGCGGCGCGCCGGCCTCGGCCGCGGTGGCGAACGCGGCGGACACGCCGGGCACCACCTCCAGCGCGACCTCGTCCCAAGCCGGCTCGCCGGCGCCGTCGAGCGCTTCCAGCACGGCCGCCGCCATCGCGAACACGCCCGGGTCGCCCGAGGACACCATCGCCACGCGGCGCCCCTGCGCGGCCAGCTCGAAGGCATGGCGCGCGCGCTGCAGTTCCTCGCGATTGTCGGTTTCGTGCACGCGCTGGTCGGCGCGGAACGGGCCGGCCATGCGCACGTAGGTGGCGTAGCCGAGGATGTCGGTGGCCTCGGCCAGCGCGAGGCGCGCGGCCGGCGCCAGCAGGTCGGCGCGGCCGGGGCCGAGGCCGAGCACGCTCAGCGAGCCGCGCGCCTGGCCGAGCCGGTTGACGTCGACGGGGGCTTCGGCGATCGCGATCGCGAGGGACTTCGAAGGCTTGCCGTCGTCGTCGAGGGCGATTGCCGGGCTCGCGTCGATCGAGCCGGCCGCGAG
>NZ_VWWC01000371.1:0-1553 GCF_011753175.1 Burkholderia sp. Cy-637
TCGCCGTTTCGTACTCGATGTGCGCGGTGTTGATCGTGATGCCACGTGCCTTTTCTTCCGGCGCCGCGTCGATTTCGTCGTACTTCTTCGCTTCGCCGCCGAACTTCGCCGACAGAACCGTTGCGATGGCTGCCGTCAGCGTCGTCTTGCCGTGGTCAACGTGACCGATCGTACCGACGTTGACGTGCGGCTTGGTCCGCTCAAATTTTTCCTTGGCCATTTTCAACTCCCTTAAGGAATTTCACATGTTGCGCCGCGCGCAAACAGACACTGACAACTTGATGGTGCCCATGGGCAGGATCGAACTGCCGACCTCTCCCTTACCAAGGGAGTGCTCTACCACTGAGCCACATGGGCGAAACAAGTACTTACTACATGGAACGTGGAGCGGGTGAAGGGAATCGAACCCTCGTCGTAAGCTTGGAAGGCTTCTGCTCTACCATTGAGCTACACCCGCGCGGGCCACTTTACGATCCCTTACCGCTCTGCATGTCTTGGTGGAGGAGGTTGGATTCGAACCAACGTAGGCGTAAGCCAACAGATTTACAGTCTGCCCCCTTTAGCCACTCGGGCACCCCTCCGTAGAGAACTGACGATTATGGTGGTACGCAGACCTCGTGTCAAGCACCCTCGGAGATTTTTTATCGCCCCGCTGATACCGCCGTGTCGGCATGCCATGTCGATCGCCTCCCTCGGTGCGCCGTCCATCAATGCCCTGTAAAAGCATCGCGTCGCGCCGAATTCGATGACCGCAGCGGAAACTGCTCCCGCCCAGACTGTCGCTCCGATTTCCGTGAAAGCTCCCCGGAAAAACGGAAGACGCAAATCATAAGGGGTCGCGACGATTAAGCCAAGGGCTAAAGCACGTTTTCTGAAAATTTTTTGATGTTTCGTGCTTTGGGGCGTGGTCGACCGAATGCTGCGGGCCCCGGAGAAGCAGCCGGTTGTGCCTGGTGCAAAGGTGAGCACGGCCATCCAGTCGTGCTTGCGATGTTCCGTGCAGTTCCTCGACGCCCTCCAGCGCCAAGACGCTACTTCGCTTCGGGCAGTCGGCATTGAGCCATGCGGCAGATGAAGGCTCGCGGATCAGCTCGTCGGAACGTCTCATCCAGCTCCCGTTCGCCGTGACGGTTGCTCTGCCTCCAACTTGCCCGCCACGCCGCCGAAACACTTGAGCGCTCTCCCACGTCATCCTCGGCCTGCGACAGCTGCAGAAGCGGCATACGCGCCCTCTACGAGCCAAGGCAAGGCAAGGCATGACGAACACGATCGATTCGACGAGAGATAGCGACTCGAGCTTGTTTGCATTGCGCCGCAACCGCCTTGAGGCCACTGGAGCGGGATCAGCAGTCGATCGATCCACCGGCTTGAATTTCACCAGGTTGCCGGCTCACCTGAGGTGCGCTGATTGGATTAGTTTTCTTGCGCTGGAAAGACAAAACCCCCGCTGCCTAGGGCAACGGGGGTTGTCATGAGGGAAGCCTGACGATTACCTACTTTCACACGGGCAATCCGCACTATCATCGGCGTGGAGTCGTTTCACGGTCCTGTTC
>NZ_VWWC01000372.1:0-1518 GCF_011753175.1 Burkholderia sp. Cy-637
GCGCTGCGTGCCGCCGGCGCCGGGCAGCAGGCCCAGCAGCACCTCGGGCAGGCCCAGCGTGGCGCCCGGCAGCGCGAGGCGGTAATGGGCGGCGAGCGCCACCTCCAGGCCGCCGCCCAGCGTCGCGCCGTGCAGCGCGACCACCACCGGCTTGGCGCTGTCCTCGATGCGGCGGCAGACCTCGGGCAGCGCGGGCGGCTGCGGCGGCTTGCCGAATTCGCGGATGTCGGCACCGGCGATGAAATTGCGGCCCGCGCCGACGATCAGCACCGCCTCCACCGCCGCGTCGCCGGCGGCGGCCTCGATCGCCTCCAGCAAGCCGCGCCGGACGTCGGTGGACAGCGCATTGACGGGAGCATGGTCGACCGTGACCACCAGCACCTTGTCGCGGCGTTCGCGCGTGACGGTGCCGGCAGCGGCGGCAGCGGAGGGATTCGGGGCGCTCATCGTGTCTCCTGGGATGGAATCGGGCGCGCGGGCGGGTTGCGGCTCGCCTCGCGGACTCACGATTCTCGATTGATCGAGCCGGATTGACAATTTCCAGATCCTTTTACAAGCTGTCAAAATTCTTTTGACAATCAAGCGATGGATGCCGGAATGGACCTCAATGCGCTGACCCTGCTGGTGGAGATCCTCGATGCCGGCAATCTCAGCAATGCCGCGCGCCGGCTCAAGATGAGCCGCGCCAATGTCAGCTACCGGCTCAATCAACTGGAAAAGTCGGTGGGGCTGCAACTGGTGCGGCGCACCACGCGCCGCATCGAGCCGACCGAGGTGGCGCTGCGCCTGGTCGAGCACGGCCGGCGCATCCAGCACGAACTGCTGGCCGCGCAGGAAACCGTCGCCACGCTCGGCCAGGCCCTGCAGGGCCGCGTGCGACTGTCGGTGCCGAGCGGTTATGGGCAGATCGTGATGTCCGACTGGCTGCTGGCCTTCAAGCGCAACTATCCCGGCATCGTGCTCGACGTGGTGTTCGAGAATCGCGTCGAGGACCTGCTGCGCGACGAGGTCGACATCGCGGTGCGGGTGATGTCCGAGCCGCCGCAGAACCTGGTGGCGCGCGACATGGGCGCGGTGCGCTATGTCGCCTGCGCCTCGCCCGAGTTCGCCGCGCGGCACGGCATGCCGGCCACGCTCGACGCGCTGGCCGACGCGCCGCTGATCACCGCCACGGTGGTCGGCCGCCAGCTGCGCATCGCCGCCTACCTCGACGGCGACCGCCACGAGGTGCTGCTCGCGCCCACCCTGATCTCCGAGAACTTCCTGTTCCTGCGCCAGGCCGTGCTGGCCGGGCTCGGCGTGGGCATCGTGCCGGATTACGTGATCCAGGACGACCTGCGGCGCGGCGCGGTGGTCACCACGCTCGATGCCTACCGGCTCAGCATCTTCGGCACCCGCAAGTCGATGCGCGAGATCACCGGCGCGCTGGTGGGGATCGCCACCGTGCTGTCGGCGGTATTCGTGCCGATGGCCTTCTTCTCGGGCTCGACCGGCATCATCTACCGGCAGTTCTCGGTG
>NZ_VWWC01000036.1:0-49315 GCF_011753175.1 Burkholderia sp. Cy-637
CGGCGCGGGCCGGCCTGCTGCGAGCGGCCGATGATCCAGTTGGCGGCCTGCGTCAGCGGCTGGCCGACGCGGGCGGCCAGGGCCGGGAACAACAGCGCGACGCCGAACAGCGCGAAGCCGCCGAGCGCGAGCCAGCGCCCGTAGCGGCTGAGCTGCGCGATGCCGCCCAGGCCGGCCGCGCCGAGGCCCGTGACCAGCGCGAAGCTGGCCGCCAGGCCGATCAGCAGCGGCAGGCGGGTGCGAACGAAGGGGCCGTCGGTCCTGGCGAACACGAAGGGCACCACGGGCAGGATGCAGGGGCTCAGCACCGTGAGCACGCCGGCGAGGAAGGCGATGAGTATCAGCAACATGATCGGATCCGGGTCGAGGTCGGTGGTCGCGCGGCGGGCCGCGCGAGGCAGGGAGGACACGGGGAGGATTTCAGCGCGCCGGTGTATCCGGGGCTTGTCCGCCGCGCGGGATTTGCGCAAGCGTCTGTAACGGGCGGCGTGCGATACACACTGGGATACAAAACGGGCGCTCGCCTCGGTGGAGGGAGCGCCCGCGAAATCCGGGCGCCGGCACGAACACGCGCCGGGCCCGGCAGGAGACTTGCCGGGTCATCCGCGGGCCTCGGGGCCCGTCTGCCTGCTTGTCAGCGGGCCTGCCCGAACAGGGCGCCGGCCTGGCGGCGGCAGGCCGCGTTCGCGATCGGCAACTCGATGCCGGCGTCGATCACCGAGGACAGGATCATCCACGGGTAGTCGGCCGGTTCGTTGGCATCGCGCTTGCGCGGCCGGAACACGCGGCTGCCGCGCGGGATCTCGCGGCCGGTCAAGGCGCAGACGGCGGGGCCGTGCGACAGCGCGGTATGCCAGATCTGTTCGGAATGCTTGCCGAAGCGCGGATCGCTCCAGGTCACCGTGATCGAGCCCGGCGAGGGCCGGTCGATCACGGCGACATGATCCGGGCACAGGCGCGCGTCGAACGGACATTCGCGCGCGGCGCTCGCCTCGTCGCGTGCCGGACGTGCGGCGCGCCGCCTTGCCGGGCGCGCCGGCAGGCCGCCCACGGGCGGGAACAGCATGTCGAGCAGCGCGCGCGCCGCGATGTCGTCACAGGCGAGACCGGGCAGTTCATGGGCGGTCGGCATCATCGATATCTCTCCAGTCCTCAGGGGCGGGGGCGAGCCGGGCGGGCCGGGTCGCGTTGCTGTCGTCAAGGTGGCGGCGCACTTGCCAGGCGGTTCCGGGCGAGCCGGAATCGATCGGCAGCAGCAGGTGAACCGATGGGAAAAAGCATAGCGGCGGCACCTATCCCGATTCCATGAGACCTGCATCTGCCGCGTCCCATGCATTGATATCGAGGCCTTAATACCTTCGTATGAGCGGCATTGCGCGGCCATGCGAAGCCGCGTGCGCGAATGGCACGCGACGGCGCCCGGCGTGCCGCATGCAGGTGACTGTCGCGAAAGGGAAATTCCTCGACGGCATGGGCATGCCGGGTACGCGGCAAGGCGTAAAGGCGAAACGAAAAAGATCAGGAAAACTCAGCGTTTCGATCGGGCGGATACAAAGCGGTACATGACGCACACATGCCCGATACATTGAATCTTTCCAATGGCTGTCACCGCCACGGCCAGCCGGTATCGCGACGAGCCGGCGACGCGGTCTGATCAACCACTGGAACAAGGATAAGAACCATGTCTCACTCCGAGTTTTCTCCGATGCGGCGCCACCTGCTCGCGGCATCGGCCGCGGCCGGCGCGCTGGGCATGCTGCCCGCCGCGGCGCGCGCGGCCGCGGGCAATACCGCGATTCGCCCCTTCAGCGCCCGCGTGCCCGATGCCGACCTGGTCGAACTGCGCCGCCGCATCGCCGCCACGCGCTGGCCGTCGCGCGAGACCGTGGCCGACGAATCGCAGGGCGTGCGCCTCGCGCGCATGCAGCAGCTGATCCAGTACTGGGGCACCGACTACGACTGGCGCAAGGGCGAGGCCAAACTGAACGGCTTCCCGATGTTCGTGACCGAGATCGACGGGCTCGATATCCAGTTCATCCACGTGCGCTCGCGCCACGAGAACGCGATGCCGCTGATCATGACGCACGGCTGGCCCGGCTCGATCTTCGAGCTGCTGAAGGCGATCGGCCCCTTGTCGGACCCGACGGCATATGGCGCGAGCGCCGACGATGCCTTCCATGTGGTGGTGCCGTCGCTGCCCGGTTTCGGTTTCTCGGGCAAGCCGACCAGGACCGGCTGGGGCTCGGACCATATCGCGCGCGCCTGGGGCGAGCTGATGGCGCGCCTGGGCTACACGCGCTTCGTCTCGCAAGGCGGCGACTGCGGCTCGGTGGTCTCGCATCGCATGGCGATGCAGAAGGTGAAGGGGCTGGTCGGCATCCACGTGAACATGCCGGCCACCGTGCCGCCCGAGATCGCCAGGCTGCTGCAGCTCGACGCGCCGGCGCCGGCCGGGCTGTCGCCGAAGGAGAAGGCCGCCTACGACAAGCTCGGCACCTTCTATCGCGACAACTGCGGCTACTCGGCGATGATGGTCACGCGCCCGCAGACGGTCGGCTACGCGCTGGCCGATTCGCCCTCGGGCCAGGCCGCGTGGATGTACGACAAGATCTCGCAATGGACCTACAGCGGCGGCGTGCCCGAGCGCTCGCTGACGCGCGACGAGATCCTCGACGACATCTCGCTGTACTGGCTGACCGACTCGGCCACCTCGGCCGCGCAGATCTACTGGGAAGACCATTCGAACAACTTCAATGCCGTCGACATCTCCCTGCCGACCGCGATCACGGTGTTCCCGGGCGAGATCTACCAGGCGCCGCGCAGTTGGGCCGAGCGCGCCTATCACAAGCTGATCTATTTCAACGAGGTCGACAAGGGCGGCCACTTCGCGGCCTGGGAAGAACCGCTGCTGTTCGCGCAGGAAGTGCGGGCCGGTTTCCGGCCGCTGCGCAACGCCTGACCCGGTCCGATCGGGCGGTGGATTTGTAGGGTTTCGTATCCGGGGCCGCCGTGGAAAAACTGGCTTGCACGGCAGGCCCCGCCCGGAAACATTCCGGATACGTCCGGCGGTTCAAATGGCTTCATGCGGACGACGCGCGGAATGCGCCGCTGCCGAACCCCGCAACCCATCGCCCGATATCAGGAGAAACGCATGAACACCACCCGATTGCTCGTCCTTGCCGCGCTTGCCTGCGCGCCCGTGCTGTCGTTCGCCGGCAGCACGCCGGGCCTGACGCGCGCCGAGGTGCGCGCCGACCTGGTCCGCGTCGAGCAGGCCGGCTACCGCCCGGCGGGCTACGACGCGCAATACCCGCTGGACCTGCAGGCCGCGCTGGTGCGCGTGCGCAGCGACCAGAACAGCCCGTCGCTGTCGCAGTTCGATGCCGACGACGAGCGCGCGCCGAAGCCGGCCGCGCATCGTCGCGCGACGGTTCGATCGCAGGCGGCGCGCGACGAGGTGCCGGGCTTCGGTGAGGTGTACGCGCATTCCTGATGCAAGGGCGGTTGGCCTGGCGCCTGCCGCTTCGGCGGCGCAGGCATTCGCAGTTCACGACTTATTTCGACAATCCATGGAAGGGGGAGTAACGATGAAGGTTTCGATCAAGGGGATGCTGATCTCGGCCGCGCTGGCCGGCGGTGTGTTCGCGGGCGCGACCGGCGTGGCGAGCGCCGCGCCGGTGGCCGATCTCAAGGGCACCAATGTCGTGCTGGTGCACGGCGCGTTCGCCGACGGCTCGAGCTGGAGCAAGGTGATTCCGCTGCTGGAGGCGCGCGGCCTGCACGTGGTGGCGGTGCAGAATCCGCTCAGCTCGCTGGCCGACGACGTGGCGGCCACCCGGCGCGTGATCGAGCAGCAGGACGGGCCGGTGGTGCTGGTCGGCCATTCCTGGGCCGGCGTGGTGATCAGCCAGGCGGGCAACGAGGAGAAGGTCAAGTCGCTGGTCTACGTGGCGGCCTTCGCGCCCGACAACGGCCAGTCGATCGCCGACCTGACCAAGGACGCGCCGCCGCCGGCCTGGGTGGGCGAGCTGCGCAAGGATTCGGCGGGTTTCATGACGCTCTCCGACAAGGCGATCCATGAGGATTTCGCGCCCGACCTGCCGCGTGCCGAGCAGGATGTCGTGGCGGCCACGCAGGGGCCCTGGTTTGGCGGCTGCATCGAGGACAAGGTCACGCAGGCGGCCTGGCACGACAAGCCGTCGAGCTTCGTGGTGGCGACCCGGGACATGATGATCGATCCGAAGCTGCAGCAGCGGATGGCCGAGCGGATCGGCGCGACGGTTACGCGCGTGGGCGCCAGCCATGTGGAGATGCTGAGCCAGCCGCGGGCGGTGGCCGATGCCATCGTGGCGGCGGCCGAGCGGGTGCGCGGCGAGGGGGCGGGGAAGTAAGGGCGCGGGCGGGGGGCGGGCGTGGACGGCGTGGCGTGTGCTTCGCTACGCCGAAGCCATCCCCGAGCCCCCATTCACCACCGCCGTTCCCGACACGAATCGGCTCCCCGGTACGCTCCACCGCCACGGAAAATCCTTCGCGACGCTGATCCCGATCCGCGTGCTGCAAGCCGGGTTTCCCGGCGGCGCGGTGCCGTCGTCCACCACCGCGAACCCCTCGTCGGCGCGTATCAGATCGACCCCATCCTGGGCGCCGGTGATCGCCAGCGCCTGCGTGAGCCGTGCCGGCCCGCGACACAGATCCCGATCGCGAATCCGCTCGCCACGCGCCGCGCGCATCGCCTCCAGCCCATGCAGCGGTTCCAGCGCGCGGATCAGCACGCCGCTGCCGTCGCCCTCGGGGCCGCACACGCAGTTGGCGCACCAGTGCATGCCGTAGGTGAAGTAGACATACATGTGCCCCGGCGGCCCGAACATGGTGGCGTTGCGCCGGGTCTTGCCGCGATAGGTATGCGCGGCCGGATCGATCGCGCCGAGATAGGCCTCCACCTCGACGATGCGGCCGGCCCGGCCATCGGCTGCGGCCAGCACCTTGTTGAGCAGTTGCGGCGCGACTTCCAGCGGGCTGCGCAGGAAAAAGTCGCGCGCGAGCCGCTTGCCCGGCCAGCGTTGCGCGTTGGTTCGCGAACCCATGCCGCGGCGGGCGGCCGGCTCAGGCCGTCTCGCCGCGGCAGGCGACCGGCTGCTGCGGCTTGGCTTGGGCCAGGTGGCGCAGCAGCTTGCCGACCATCACCACCACCACCGCGGCGAGGATCACGAAGAACACCGCCAGCGGCGTGAGCTCGCGCACCGACACGAAGCCGGCCAGCCCCATCATCGCCGAGGACACCAGCAGCAGCGCGCAGCCGAGGATCGCGCTGGTCAGCCCGGCGATATGCGGGAACAGCGAGTTGCCCTTGGCCATCAGCGTCGGGTACATCGCGCCGGCGCAGAAGCCCATCACCAGCACCGGCAGCGCGAGGGTCCAGACGCGCAGGCCGATGGTCAGCGCGAACACCAGCATCGCCACCGAGGCCGCGGCCATCACGTAGGCGCCGATGCGCAGGCGCTGCTCCGAAGTCGGCAGCGCCGCGCTGTGGATCCGGTTCGACAGGCCGCCGAAGAAGTACATCGCGCCGATCGCCAGCGCCAGGTAGCCGAAGTAGGTGGGCGGCTTGTGCAGCGTGCTCTGCACCATGAACGGCCCGATGATGTTGAACACCAGCAGGATGCTGTAGCACACGCCCTGCGCCAGGAAGCAGCTCTGGAACACCGGGCTCGACAGCACCTTGCCGGCATTCGTCACCAGCGTGCGCGGCTCCAGCTTCACCGGTCTGGGCAGGGTCTCGCGATAGCGCCACAGCAGCGCCCACATGATCAGCGAATAGACCAGCAGGAACACCAGGCAGGCCTTCCAGCCGAACCATTCCTGCAGGTGCGCGCCGATCACGGGCGCGATGATCGGCGCCAGCCCCCAGGCGATCGACATGTAGGTGAAGGCATGCATCAGCGCCTGGCCGGAGAACGAATCGGTGATGATCGCCTTGGCCAGCAGGTTGGTGGTGGCGATGCCGAAGCCCTGCAGGCAGCGCGCCAGGATGAAGGTTTCCAGGTTCGGCGCGCCCAGCGAGAGCAGGCAGCCGATGGTGTAGATCACCAGGCCGAAGGCGAGCACGCGCTTGCGTCCATAGGCGTCGGCCACCGGGCCGAAGATCAGCTGGCCCAGCGCGTAGGCCGCCATGTAGCCCGATACGCTCGACTGGATCGCCTGCGGCGAGGTCGAGAAGAAATGCGCCATGGCCGGCAGGGCGGGCACGTAGATGTCGATCGCGAGCTGGCCGGCGGAGGCGAACAGGCAGATCAGGAACAGCAGGAAACGGGGTGAGTTCGTCGCGCGCGGGGCGGTGACGCTACGGCTGGCAGTATCGTGGTTCATGACGGCATCGAGAGGGCGGAGCGGCGGCGCGGGCCGGGACCGTTCGGCTGGCGAACGGCGGCGCGGAGGCGTCGCCGACGCATATTGTGCCTGTCGTTTGAAAACTCGATGCGAATCCCTGTTTTGGGGCAGGGATTGCGAAATCAAAATGAAAGATTTGTCGGCTTGGTGAAAAGCGTGATGCCTAGCGTGCCGAGGCGCTGAAGCTGCTGACGTTCACCGAGCCGTTGGCGCCGTTGCTCTGGATCACCTCGACGCCGAACCGGGTGTTCAGCGTGTACCAGCTTGGGTTGAGCCAGCCCTTGGTGTAGGCAAGGTAATAGATGAAGGGCTGGAGCTTGCCGCTGAAGCTGGTGGTCTGCGCGGTGCGCACGAAGCTCCACACCGGCCAGCCGTTGCTGCCCTGGTAGACGTCCCAACTACCGTCCATGCCGCCCAGCGTCACGCCGGAAGCCACCAGGTTGCCGGCCGGCCGGTTGCCCGAGTAGGCGAGCCAGACCATCATCTCGCCCGAGGGCGAGCCGGGGTTGGTCGAGGGCGAGAAGAACAGGTCGTAGGCCGCGTCGTACTGGTTGTTGCCGCTCATGCTGTAGCTGACCTGGGTGGGCAGCGGCGCCTGGCTCGACACCTGGACCGGAAAGCCGCCCGGGTCGGGCGACCAGGCGCCCATCTGCCAGCCGCGATAGATGCTCGGGTAGGACTTGATCCCGCCGCTGCCGGTGGCCCACCACCAGGTCGACGACCAGCTGTTGCCGGCGGCGCTGCCGGTGCAGACCTGCTGCCAGCCGCCGGGGTTGTTGGCCAGGCCCCATTCGTCGTTCTGGATCGTGTAGCTGCCTTGCGCGAGCGCGCCGTATTGCGTCGAGATGCAGCTCTGCGCCGAGGCGGTGTTGCCGAGCAGGATCGAGAGCGGCAGCAGCCACAGGGCGCGGCGCAGCGGATTCAGCGGCATGGCGGGTCTCCAGGTTGACGGGTTGCGGCGGGTTCGGTTTGCTCGCCGGCAAGCACGAGCCTTGATAGATTAGGCGCCGAACCGGGATCCGGTGCCCCGGAAAACCGGTTCATTCGATTATCGATGCAATATCGGCCCGGCCTGGAACGTCATCACCAGGTCGCGACGCTCAGTTCGTTGCCGCGGCCCTCGCTGATCGGGATCGGCTGGGACAGATAGCCGTTGGCCGGGTCGCGGACGTAGTCGAGGTAGGCGTTGCCCCGCTCGACGGCATTCTCCGCCAGGATCGGCGTGCCCGGCGCGAGATGCGGCTCCAGCAGCTTCAGGATCGGCAGGTACAGGCTGAACGCGCCGTCGAGCAGCACCAGGTCGATCTCGCCGTCGAGTTCGGCAAGCGTCTGCCGCGCGTCGCCCACGCGGATCTCGACCAGGTCCTCGAGCCCCGCGGCCTCGAGGTTGGCGCGCGCCCGGGCGGCCTTGCCCGCCTCCAGCTCGGTGCCGATCAGCCGCCCGCCGCCGTTGTCGCGCAGCGCGGCCGCCAGATGCAGCGTCGAGACGCCCATCGAGGTGCCGAACTCCACGATCCGCCTAGCCTTGCGCGCGCGGGCGCATTGGTAGAGGAAGCGGCCGTATTGCGGCGTGACGTTCAGGAAGTTGTCGGCCAGGCCGCGATAGTAGCCTTGCAGGTCGCGCGCTTCCTCGGCGAACACCTCGCGCAGGGCGTCGTCGAGCGATCCGCCGGCATGCTCGGCCTCGAACTGCGCCAGCAGCGCCTGGTCGGCCTGTTCGGCCTGCTGGAACAGCCGCTGCAGCGTGTCGGCCACGCGGGTCGTGTTCAATGAATTCATGATGAGGAGTAGTCCAAATGATGTCGTAGAGAGGATGCCGCTTGCGATCGCCTGCCTAGCGTAAGGGCGTGGACGCGGCCTGGCATTGGGCGAAGATGCCAAACTGTATGGAATTCTTGCCAATCACCGGAACGCCCTCGCGGCGGGAACATCGACATGCCTTTCCTGAGCGGACTTGCCTCGCTTGACGACTGGGTGGACCCGGATCGCGTGCCGCGGCCGGTGGTCACGATCGGCGCCGCCGATATCGTGCTGGAGGATCACGGCGGCCCCGCCGGCGATCTGCGCTATCGCGCGGCGATGGAATTTCACCAGCACCACAAGGGCGAGCTGCTGCTGGCGCTGCGCGGCGTGTTCACCTGCGAGGTGGACGGCGGCTTCTGGATCGTGCCGCCGCAAAGCGCGATCTGGATCCCGGGCGGCATCCGGCACAAGTTCGTTTCCGCCGGCATGCTCGAGTGCTACGTGGTGTTCGTCGATCCCGAGGCGGCCGGGGCCTTGCCCGCCGATTGTTGCGTGCTGGCGACCACGCCGCTGCTGCGCGAGCTGGTGATCCGCTCCGCCAGCCTGCCCGTCGAGTATCCCGACGGCGGTCTCGCCGCGCATCTGATGACCCTGCTGCTCGATGAACTGGCGCTCGCGCCGGCCGGCAAGCTGCACCTGCCGATGCCGGGCGACACGCGCCTGCGCGGGATCGCGGAGGCGATCATGGCCAGGCCCGCCGATCGCGGCACGATCCGCGTGTGGGCGCGGCGCGCGGGCCTGAGCGAGCGCACCCTGGCACGTCGCGTCACGGAGCAGACCGGCATGAGCTTCGGCCGCTGGCGCCAGCAGCTCCACCTGATGCTGGCCGTGCAATGGCTGGCGAACGGCATGTCGATCCAGCAGGTCGCGGACGAGCTCGGCTACGAGAGCGCCAGCACCTTCGTCACGATGTTTCGCAGGACGCTCGGCGCGCCGCCGGCCCGCTACATGGCGGAGTGGGGCGCGGGCCGTCGTTGAGCGGGCGCTTGCGTGCCGCCTTCATGGACAACCGGCTTCGGCCGGTTTTTTCGTGGAGCGCCGCGCACCATGAAAAACGCGCCGCTCCCGGGAGGAAGCGGCGCGATGGAGGCATCGCACGCGCGCATCAGCGCCGGTCATCGAATCCCGACCGGCCGATTCACGCGTGTCGGCTCGCGATCAGCGCGCGAAATCCGAATGGCTCTTGATGAAGCTGTAGAGCTTGGAGATGTCGATGCTGCCGAAGCCCGTCGAGCCGTCCCAGCCGGTGGCGGCGGCGAAACCCTTGTAGCTGCCGCTGCCGTTGTTGCCCGAGGTCACGTCGTGCAGCAGGGACGCATTGCTCGGGAAGTACTGGTAGAGGCTCGCGGCCGGGAAGCCGAGCGCATTGCCGTTGGCCGATTGCAGGCGCGCCCAGATGCCCACGAAGATCGGCGAGGCCAGGCTGGTGCCGCCGACCTGGTTCGGGTTGCCGCTGCCGTCGGTGGTGCTGCCGTTGTAGTACAGGATCGCACCGGTGCTCGATGCCGCGTCGAAGGCGATGTCGGGCAGCGCGCGGCCGCTCGAGGTGCCGGTGACGCTCGACGATTGCCACGACGGCGCCGCCTCGACCGTGCTGTAGCCGCCGCCGGTGGCCCACAGGCGCTTGGTCGAATCGTAGTCGCCTTCGTTGTCGTAGTAGCCGATCGCCTGCAGCCCTTCGTTCCACACCGTCTCGTTGGCCCAGGTGCTGCCCGAGGTGTAGAGCGTGGTGCCGCCCACGGCGATCACGTACGGCGAGCTGGCCGGCGCCGACACCGAGTAGTGCGTGGTGTTCGGCACGCCGCCCACGCCCGAGACGCGGCTGGTGCTGCACTCGTAGGCGCCTTCGTCGCCGCTCGACACCGAGAAGGTCTGGCCCTGCGCGACCGCCTGCTTGAAGATGTTGTTGTCGGCCGAGCGGATGCTGGAGGCGTCCGAATCGGTTTCGCACCAGCCCAGCGAGACGTTGATCACCTTCGCCACGTTGTCGCTGACCGCGCGATTGAAGGCGTTCGAGATATCGTCGAGCAGGGCCTGGTCGGTCTGCGCATCGTCCGGTGCGTTGTAGAACACCACCTTCTGCACCGCGCCGCCCGCCGCGCCGACGATCGACTGGCTGTCGAGCTGCCATTCGAGGTCGCCGCTGTTGTAGGTGCGGCCCGAGCCACCCGTGTTGATCACCTGCGAGGACACCGCCGAGAGATGGTTGGCGCTCGCGAAGGTGTTCAGGTCCTTCACCGTCTGGGTCTGGCTGCCGTAGGTGATGATGCCGACCGTGGTGTTGGCGGCGCTCGGCGTCGAGCCCGCGTCGTAGATCGACGAGAACTGCACCGGGTTGTGGCCCGTGGCGGTGCCGGCCGCGACGGCGCGCGTCAGCGAGGCTGCCGCCTCGCCCTGCTGCTCGGACGGCTGGAAGCGATGGTGGTAGGTGTGCGCGACCACCACGTCCTGCAGGCCCAGGACGGTGTCGACCACGCCGCCAAGCGAGCTCGGCACCTGCGCATCCTGCGCGTTGGCGAACGCGCGGCGGCCCTTGGCGGTGGTGAACTGCTTGAGTTGCGTGTTGAAGGCCTGCTTGACCGTGCCGGCCGTGCCGTCGGCCGTCACGAACAGGCGGTTCGGCGCGATCTGCACATTGGTGAAGCCGGAGGCGCGCAGGTGCGCCGCCACCGCGTCGGCCTGCGCCTGGGTCGGACCATATTGCTCGGCGAACTGCGCCGGCGTGAGGAAGCCGCCGCCGCTGCCGTGCTGGAGCTTGGCGATGAACTGGTCGAGCCGGGCCTCGTTGCGCAGCTTGAGGCCCACCGTCACGTGAACGGCGGAGCCGCTCGCGAGATCGAGGCTGGAGGCTGCCTGGGTGAGGCCGGCGGAGGACGTGATCGAGGCTGCGGCCGCGGTGCTCGCGGCGGGTTGCACGAGAGGCAGGAAGGCCTTGGTACGGGTGGTGGTCCACCCTTGTTGCGTGGCCGCATGGCCGGCCTGCATGCCGAATGCGGCGAGCGCGGCCGATGCGATCAGGAGCTTGGTGAAATGCTGGCGAACATTACCGGAAACACGATTCATTGGATGATTCCCCCTCGGATGATTGGACGACTTCGTCACTGCCGCTGCGCTCTGCGGTAGGCATCGCGCAGGTTCGTCCGCGCGCGGCGGGGCCGGCGGATCGCGCCGGTCGAGACACGCACGGTGTTCTGCAAAGAGACCCATTGATGCGGATTGCTAAGCAATTCGTGTGAAGCCGTGACGCGGAAGCGGGCTGGCACCACGGGACGAGCCCGCCAGCCGATACGACGCCGGTTTGCCATCGGCCAGGATGGCGCCGGTTTTTTTTCGAATCTCAATCAGGGAACGACTACAGAAAATCGCCGGTCGATTTCGACGTGGATAGTAGCATCGTCAAATCAGCGTCACAAACTTTTTTCAGGAATATCTAAAAAAGTTAGATAAGACAATCTGAATGGTTTTCGTAATGAATTGACGGCTCGATGTAAATATCCGGAAGTGATGCCGCGCCGTGCCTGTCGGAACGGGCAGGGTGGGCCAGGCGGGCCGATCCGCCGGACAGCCGGATAAATACTCGTATCAGAATGAATTCGCTAATTGGCGATTTGATCCGTAATTGCCGGAATGCAATTCCAATTCAAACGACTGTTTATTGAAAGCGGCAGTGAATCTGCCGAGGCGGGAAGCTGGCGGGACCGGCGGCGCTGAAATCCAGCGCCGCCGGCGAGGCGGTTTCATGTCGGTGCATCGATCCCCGGGCCGCGATGGACTGCATGCCGTGCGGCGCGCGTCGCGGCCCGGGCGGCGCGCTTAGCGGCCGGTTTCCTTCAGGTACTGCGCGCGCGCGGCCACGGCGGTGTTCGTGAAATCGGAGAACACGCCGTCGATGCCGGCGCGGTAGGCGTCGAGGTATTCGCCCACCGGATCACCCTTGTACTTGCCGGGCAGGTAGCGCGCCTCGTTGCGGAACGTGTACGAGTGGACGAACAGGCCGGCCTTGTGCGCATCGGCGATCAGGCTGGTCGGCTCGACCGAGTTCACGTCGGCCAGCGAGCCCGCGTAGGGCGTGCCGTCGGCGTTCTTGTCCTTCCACGGCGTGACCTTCCAGGCGAACACCTGCGGCTTCCACGGACCGATGCCGTCGGCGTAGGTCTTGATGTCGGCCAGGCCGGCCGGCGTCAGCAGGTCGCCGAACCAGCGCGAATCGCCGTTGATGGTCCAGCTGTAGGGGCGGCCGTCGACGAAGGCGTAGTCGTCGTTGGTCTGGTAGATCATCTCGCCGGTCTGGTAGTTGACGCCGTTGCCGTCGATCAGCTGCACCATGCGCGATTGCACGCCGCGCGCGCGCATGTATTTCAGGCTGGCCGGGTCGAAGCTCTGCACGAACACCGGCGCGGTGCGCGTGTTCAGGTTGTTGTCGTTGAGGAACTTGACGATCGCGTCCTCGAACGGATGGGTGCCCGTGCCGCAGCCGTTGGCGATCGCCTGCTGGTTGTTCCAGTAGGGGTTCTTCGATTCCGGGTAGATCGTGAACGGCTTGCCGGTGACGGCCGACTTCGCGCGCGCGATGTCGTACACCTCCTGCATGGTCAGGATCGGGAACTGGCCGTTCAGCGCGGTGGGGCGCACGTCCTTGGCGTCGTAGGTGGTGCCGCGGATCCACTGCTTGAGCTCGGCTACCGTGAAGTCGGTGATCGACCAGTCGTTGGTGTGGTCCTCGCCGTCGACGATCAGCGACTTCAGCACCGACTTCGGGTCCGCCGGGTTGGTCAGGTCGGACAGGTAGGTCGAGGGGCCGGTGGTGGCCGTGGTGGTCCACTTCACCGGCACGCGCACGCCGGGCACGGTGCGCTTGCGCGAGGCGACGTCGGCATTGGTCTTGGCGACGTCGGCGACGTTGGTGTTGTCGCTGAGCCAGGGGTTGTGGCGCACCACCAGCACACAGTCGCGGCTCAGGTGCAGGTCTTCCTCGAGCGAATCGGCGCCGGCATCGGCGGCCGCTTCGTAGGACACCTGCGTTTCCTCGGGATACAGGCCCGGCAGGCCGCGATGGCCGATCACCAGCGGCGCATTGCCGTCGAGCGTCTTCAGCGCGGTGGGCGTCTGGGCCGGCGGCGGCGTGGCGGGATCGTCGTCGCCGCCGCAGGCGGTCAGGGCCACGCTGCCGACCAGGGCGAGCAGCAGACAGGAAATACCGGTCCTTGAGAATGTCATGGCGATGTTCTTTTTCATCGAGTAGGTGGGTTGTCGAAACGGGACACGCGGCTTGCACAACAACGGCTCGATACGCACGCGGCCGTGAAAGCCGCGTTCGCCGAATGTCAACGAATTCTGACAGTCGAGCTGTTCGAGTATGAATGTTGAAAAAATGAAATGCTAATTTTGTAATGTGACAGAACATGCGTCGGGCGATGCTGTTTCGAGCGAAACGCAATCCAGCCATGATGGTATGGGAGAAGGGCGATGGCGGGGCGCGGCAGGTGGCGTCGGTCGGAGCTTTCAGTTTTTTCCTATCGACACGGGCCGGGGCATTCCATCCATTTTCGATATTTCATCGTGCTTTCGTTTTGCTGTCTTCGTATTTCCGCCTTCCGCTTCGTGTCGCCCGGCTCGCGATGCCTGAATGCGACAATCGCCTCCCGAACCCAGGCCCACTTCATCGACCCGGCATGATCGAAAGACTCGAAGACATCGGCGTATTCGTGCGCACGGCCGACAACGGCAGCCTGTCGGCCGCCGCGCGCGCGCTCGACATCACGCCCGCGGTGGCCAGTGCCGCGCTCAAGCGGCTCGAGGCCGCGCTCGGCACGCGCCTGCTGACGCGCTCGACGCGCAACCTGCGGCTCACGCCCGACGGCGAGCGCTACCTCGAATACGCGCGCGGCATGCTGGCCGCGGCCGAGGCGGGACGCACCGCGATCGCGGCGGGCCGGCACACGATCGGCGGCGAGGTGTCCTTGTCGGTGCCCTCGGACCTGGGCCGCAACCTGCTGTTCGGCTGGCTCGACGCCTTTCTCGCCGAGCATCCCGCGGTACGCCTGAACGTGCGGCTCTCGGATCGCATCGCCGACCTGTACCGGCAGCCCGTCGACCTGGCCGTGCGTTACGGGCCGCCGCAGGATTCCGCGCTGGTCGCGCTGCCGCTCGCGCCCGACAACCGGCGCGTGCTGTGCGCCGCGCCCCGTTATTTCGCCGAGCACGGCATGCCGCGCACGCCGGCCGAATTGGCTACGCACAACTGCCTGCGTCTCGCGCTCGGCGATACGATCCACCAGCAATGGACCTTCTTCGACGCGGCCGGCCAGGCGCACCCGGTGAAGGTGAGCGGCGACCGCGTGGCCGACGACGGCGAGCTGGTGCATCGCTGGGCGCTGGCCGGCCATGGCCTGACCTACAAGTCGCGGCTCGACGTGCTGGCCAGCCTGCGCGCCGGCACCCTGGTGCAGGCACTGGCCGACCACCAGGGCGAGCCGGCGCCGCTGCATCTGGTGACCACCCATCGCACGCTGATCTCGCCCACCGTGACCGCCTTGCGCGATGCGCTGCAGGCGCGGGTGCGCGACTACCTCGACGCGCCGTCGGCCTGAGCGCCGGCCAGCCAGGCGCGGCCGGCCTCGAGCGCATCGCGGCCCTGGTGCACGGCCAGGTCGAGTCGAGTGACGGCGGCATTGCCGAGCGAGAGCGCGCGCAGCTCGGCGATCGCGGCCGGCGGCAGGTCGTCGAGGCGGCTGCGCCGGATCAGCAGGGTGGCCTGGTCGGTGCCGCGCAGCAGGCCGTTCGGCTCGGCCAGCTCGCGGATCTCATGGCGCGCGAACAGGAACTGCGGCCGCCAGAGCGGCACCACGGCCCAGGCGCGCGCGGCCACGGCGCGTTCGAAGGCCGCCACGCAATCCGCCAGCGTGCCGTTCTCGAAGCGGTAGCCGAGCGCGGCCAGGCCGTAATGGTCGATGATCTCGCGCGAGAAGCGGCTGATGCCGGCGCCCGGGCCGATGCCCTGGATCAGCGGCGTCATGCGGCGGCGCACGGCCGGTTTCGCCAGGTCGGCCACCGAGGCGAGCTCGTCGGCGCTCACGTAGGCCGGCACGCCCCACAACGCATAAGGCGTGTAGAGCACCGCCAGCTTCTCGAAGCCGTCCGCTAGCGGGTCGACATACCGGCCGTGGCTGCCCGGCAGCCAGGCGCTGCAGAGCAGGTCGGCCGAATCGTCGGCGAGCATCGCGAAGGCGGCCTCGTGCGCCGCGCGGCGCTCGGTGACGGCCACGCCGTGCCGTTCGAGCACGGCGCGCACCACGCCGGCCGCGGCATGATGGAAGCTCAGGTCGATGGTGGCCAGCGTGATGGTGGGCGAGGCGGGCATGAAGGGCTCCGTTGATGGATGGGGATGGCCTCATCATGCGAACGGCAGGCGCCGCGATCCAGCCGCGCGGCCCGGAAACATTTTCGGCGGCGCGTTGAAGACGCGCTGGCGACATCGGCCGGAAGCGGCGATTCGGAACATTCCCGATGCCGCGATTTTCGTCGCGGCGACGAAGCTGTTTCCGTCGATGCGCGGTGTTTCGCGCTCGCCCGGCTGTCGATAATCGGCGGCCGAAACGCGGCAATCGGGCCGCGTGGGAATTCCGGCGGGAGCCTCTCGTGACACCTCGAATCCTTCTTTCCTCCCTGCTCGCGCTGCTCGTGGCCTGCAGCTTCGGCGCCCCGGCCGCCGGCGCGGCCGACACCACCGCGCTCGAACTGGTCGCGCAATCGACCACCATGCCCTGGAATGCCGTGGCGCTCGACGCGCGCGGACGCATCTTCGTCAGTTCCCCGAAATGGACCGGCGGCACCGGGCCGGCGCTGGCCACCATCGAAGCCGATGGCCGGCTCGCCCCCTATCCCGATGCGGCCTGGAACGGCTGGACGCCCGGCGCCGACGCGGCGCGAGCCTTCGTCAGCATCAACGCGATCCATCGCGAGGCCGACGGCAGCTTGTGGATCGTCGACACCGGCTCGCCCGAGTTCGGCGGCACGCCGGTGCCGAACGGCGCGAAGCTGGTGCAGGTCGATCCGCGCGAGGACCGCGTGCTGCGCGTCTACCCGTTTCCGGCCAGCGCGATTCGCGCGCATACCTATGTCGACGACGTGCGCATCCACGGCCGGCACGCCTATCTGACCGACGCGGGCGAGGGCGCGATCCTGGTACTCGATCTCGACAGCGGCGCGGTGCGGCGCCGTTTCGACGGCATGGCCTTCGCGCAGGCGGCGCCCGATGCGCGCATCGTGGTGGCAGGGCGCGTGCTGCGCGGGCCCGATGGCCGGCCGTTGCGCGTGAACGCCGATCCGCTCGAACTGAGCCCGGACGGCAAGACCTTCTACTTCGGGCCGTTGTCGGGGCCGATGTCGCGGATCGAGACGCGCTACCTCGACGACGACCGCCTCAGCGATGCCGAACTCGCGCGCCACGTGCGGCGCTGGTTCGCGCTGCCGCCGGTGGGCGGCACCGCGATGGACGCGGCCGGCAACCTTTACTACACGCCGCTGGCCGACAACACGCTGATGCGCCGCGCGCCCGACGGCCGGATCACCCGGCTCGCGCGCGATGCGCGGCTGCGCTGGGTCGACGCGCCCTTCCTGGACGGCCGGGGCCATCTCTACCTGCCGGTGCCGCAGATCGACGGTGCGCCGGTGTTCAACCACGGCCATTCGACGATGCGGCTGCCGATCGCCTTGTATCGGGTTCGCTTGCCGGCGGATTGAGTCGGGAGGCCGCCGGCGCGCGGTTCGCGCATGCGGCGGCGGGGTTCGCCGAACATGGCGGATCGCAGCGGGCCGGCGCGAAGGCGCGGGTTCGACGGGGCGCGGCGAGGGGCGCCGGCGACGATCCGCAGCCAGGCACGGCAGGGCGAAGCGCAACGCGCCCGGCCGTCGCCGGCGATGGAATAATCGCCGGCTGGCGTGCGTTGTGATGCGGTGGCGGCCGTCATGCGCCGCGCCCCGATCCTCGCTCATTCCCGACCCGCAAGGCAGCCCCTTGAAGACACGATTCCTTTCCCCGCGCCGGCTTGCCGGCCCGACCGGCGTGATCCGCCCGCGCCGCGCGCCGGTGCTCGCCGCGCTGGCGCTGGCACTTGGCATCGCCGCCGCCGGTTGCGTCCCGGCCGCCGGCGCGAATCCCGTCGACAGCAGCACGCAGGCGGCACCGGAACTCGACGCGCGGCTCGGCGAACAGGTGCTGATGCTGCCGCGCTATCCAGGCAACCCGGGCAACCCAGGCAATGGCGCCATCGAATTGCAGACCACCGTCTTCAAGCCGCCCGGCCCCGGGCCGTTCCCCTTGGTGGTGCTCAACCACGGCAAGAACCCCGGCGACGCGCGTCGGCAGCCGCGCTCGCGCCATCTGCGCGTGGCGGCCCAGTTCGTGCGGCGCGGCTACGTGGTGGCGATTCCGATGCGCGCGGGTTTCGCGGGCTCGGGCGGCGTCTATCACGGCGATCGCTGCGACAGCGCCCGCCATGGCATCGACGAAGCCGCCGACGTGGCGGCCGCGATCGATTCGCTGGTCAAGCTGCCTTACGTGGATCGTTCGCGCATCGTGATCGCCGGGCAATCCGACGGCGGGCTGACCACCATCGCGCTCGGCACGCGGCGCATTCCCGGCGTGCTGGGGCTGGTGAACTTCTCGGGCGGGGTGCGCAAGAGCGCGTGCGCCGGCTGGCAGGACGCGCTGGTCGACACCTACGCGCGCTACGGCGGCGCGGCGCATTACCCCTCGCTGTGGTTCTACGGCGATAACGACCAGTTGTGGCCGCAACCTTTGCCGCAGCGCATGTTCGGCGCCTATCGCGAGCAGGCGCGCGGGCCGGCCGCCGAGGCGCGGTATGTCGATATCGGCGTGTTCGGCAGCAATTCGCACGACTTCTTCGATACGCCGGCGGGCGTGCTGCTCTGGCTGCCGCAGGTGGGGGCCTTCTTCCGCTCGCTCGGGCTGCCGTTCGAGCCGGTGGTCGACCTGCGCCAGGTCGGCGGGCAGGCCGGATAAACGCGCCTGCCGAGGTGCGCACGCGCGACGCGTTCGACGCGTCGCGCGCGGCCTTGATGGAGCGCGATCAGGAGGGCTTGGCGAGCTTGACGATGGTCAGCGTGCCGTTCACGTTCTCGACGCGCACGCGCACCTTGTCGCCGGCATGCGCCTGCTGGAGCATCGCGGCGTCCCGGGCCTTGTAGGCCATGGTCATGGCCGGCATGCCGAGGTTGGCCAGCGTGCCGTGCTTGAGCGTGATCATGCCGGTGGCGGGATCGACCTTGCGCACCTCGGCATCGGCCAGGCCCGCATCCTTGGCCGCGTCGGCGGGCGCGGCCATCTTCATGCCGGCCATGTCGTCGTCGGCCAGCGCCGGCGTGGCGGCGGCACCGAGCGCGGCGGCCAGGGCGCCGAGCAGAGCCAGAGAGCGGGCCGGAAAGCGGGCGGGAAAGCGCAAGGAGGCGCGGGAGGCAAAAGCGGAAAACATCGGGTTCATCGGTTATCTCCGGTGGAAATGACGGGCACGGTCGTGCCCGAGGTGGGGGAAACGTCATGGCGCGCCCGGGCCGCGTGCCGCACGCGGCGGCGTTGCAGCAGGAACCAGGCGGCCGGAATCACGAACATCGACAGCAGCGGCGCGGTGATCATGCCGCCCACCATCGGCGCGGCGATGCGCTGCATCACCTCGGAGCCGGTGCCCTGGCCGAGCAGGATCGGCACCAGCCCGGCCAGCACCACCGCCACCGTCATGGCCTTGGGGCGCACGCGCTGCACCGCGCCCTCGCGGATCGCCTCGGCCAGCAACGCCTCGCTGAGCGGCTCGCCGGCATCCAGCCGGCGTTGCAGCGCGCCCTTCAGGTAGAGCAGCATCACCACGCCGAACTCGGCGGCCACCCCGGCCAGCGCGATGAAGCCCACCGCGGTGGCCACCGACACCGCATGGCCGAGCAGCCAGATCAGCCAGAAGCCGCCGACCAGCGCGAACGGCACGGTGCTCATCAGCAGCGCCGCGTCGGCGGCCGAGCCGAAGGTCAGCAACAGCAGCACGAAGATCACCGCCAGGGTGACCGGCACCACGGTGCGCAGCTTCGCGGCGGCGCGCTCCAGGTACTCGAACTGCCCGGACCAGGCGATCGAGTAACCGGGCGGCAGCGTCACCTGCCGCGCCACCGCGCGCTGCATCGCGAGCACCGCCGAGCGCAGGTCGGTATCGCGGATGTCGATGTAGACGTAGCCGGCCAGGCGCGCGTTCTCGCTGCGGATCATCGGCGGGCCGTCGGCGATCGACAGGCGCGCCACGTCGCCGAGCCGCAGTTGCGCGCCGCGTTCGGTCAGCACCGGCAACTGCCGCAGCGCGTCGAGCGAGTCGCGCACCTCGCGCGGGTAGCGCACCGAGATCGGGTAGCGCTCGCGGCCCGCGATCACCTCGCCGAGGTTCTCGCCGCCGATCGCGGTGGTGACGAAGGACTGCAGCTCGGCCACCGACAGCCCGTAGCGCGCGGCCGCCAGGCGGTCGATGTCGACGTCGATGTAGCGTCCGCCGTTGAGGCGCTCGGCCAGCGCGGAGCTCACGCCCGGCACGCCCTTCACGGCCTGCTCGACCTGGGCCGCGACGCGATCGATGCCGGCCAGCTCGGGCCCGGTGATCTTCACGCCGACCGGCGTCTTGATGCCGGTGGACAGCATATCGAGCCGGTTACGGATCGGCGGCACCCAGACGTTCGAGAGCCCCGGCACGCGCACGATCCGATCGAGTTCGTCCACCAGCTTCTGCGGTGTCATGCCGGGCCGCCACTGGCTGCGCGGCTTGAAGCGGATGGTGGTCTCGAACATCTCGAGCGGCGCCGGATCGGTGGCCGAATCGGCGCGCCCCGACTTGCCGAACACGGTCTCGACCTCGGGCACGGTGCGGATCAGCCGATCGGTCTGCTGCAGCAGCTCGGCGGCCTTGTCGACCGAGATGCCGGGCAGCGCGGTGGGCATGTAGAGCAGGTCGCCCTCGTCGAGCGGCGGCATGAATTCGCCGCCCAGGCGGCCGAGCGGGATCGCCGTCAGCAGCAGCGCCAGCGCGGCCAGGCCGATCGCGACCCAGGGCCGCCGCAGCGTGGCCGCGATCAGCGGCGCGTAGAGCCGGGTCAGCCAGCGGTTGATCGGGTTGGCGTGCTCCGGCGGAATGCGCCCGCGGATCAGGTAGCCCATCAGCACCGGCACCAGGGTCACCGACAGCCCGGCCGCGGCGGCGATGGTGTAGGTCTTGGTATAGGCGAGCGGCGCGAACAGCCTGCCTTCCTGGCCTTCCAGCGTGAACACCGGCACGAACGAGAGCGTGATGATCAGCAGCGAGAAGAACAGCGCCGGGCCCACCTCGGCGGCCGCGTGCGCGATCAGCTCCCAGCGTCGCGCGGCCGCCAGCGGCTCGCCCGGATGCGCGTGCTGGTACGCCTCCAGGTGCTTGTGGGCGTTCTCGATCATCACGATCGCCGCGTCGATCATCGCGCCGATCGCGATCGCGATGCCGCCCAGCGACATCAGGTTCGCGTTGATGCCCTGGTGGCGCATCACGATGAAGGCGGCCAGCACGCCCAGCGGCAGCGACAGGATCGCGACCAGCGCGCTGCGCAGGTGGAACAGGAACAGCGCGCAGACCAGGGCGACGATCACGAACTCCTCGACCAGCTTGCCCTCGAGATTGTCGACGGCGCGCTCGATCAGGCCGGAGCGGTCGTAGGTGGTGACGATCTCGACGCCGGCCGGCAGCGAGCGCTTCAGTTCCGCCAGTTTCGCCTTGACGCCCTCGATGGTGCTCAGCGCGTTCTTGCCGGAGCGCATCACCACCACGCCGCCCGCCACCTCGCCCTGGCCGTTCAGCTCGACCACGCCGCGCCGCGCCTCGGGGCCGATCTGGATGCGCGCCACGTCGCCGAGCAGCAGCGGCGTGCCGGCCGCGTTGGTGCGCAGCACCACCTGGCGGAAATCGTCGAGCGTGCGCAGGTAGCCGGAGGCGTGCACCACGTATTCCGACTCGGCCATCTCCACCACCGAGCCGCCCGCCTCGCGGTTGGCCCGCGCCAGCGCGTCGGTCACCATCGCCTGCGTGACGCCGTAGGCGCGCATCCGGTCCGGGTCCAGCACCACCTGGTACTGGCGCACCATGCCGCCCAGGCTGGCCACCTCCGACACGTCGGGCACGGTCTTCAGCTCGAAGCGCAGGAACCAGTCGTTGAGCGCGCGCAGTTGCCCGAGATCGTGCCGGCCGCTGCGGTCGACCAGCGCGTATTCGTAGACCCAGCCCACCCCGGTCGCGTCGGGGCCGAGCGTGACCGTCGCGCCGGGCGGCAGGCGGCCCTGCACCTGGTTGAGCGATTCGAGCACGCGCGAGCGCGCCCAGTAGGGATCGGTCTTGTCGTCGAACAGCACGTAGACGAAGGCGTCGCCGAACGAGGAATAGGCGCGGATCGTCTTCGCCCCCGGCACGCCGAGCAGGGTGGTGGTGAGCGGGTAGGTGACCTGGTCCTCGATCAGTTGCGGCGCCTGGCCGGGATAGGAGACCTTGATGATGACCTGCGTGTCGGACAGGTCCGGCAGCGCGTCGAGCGGCGTCTCGCGCAGCGACTGCAGGCCCCAGGCCGCCAGCAGCAGCGTGGCCAGCAGCACCAGCAGGCGATGGCGGATCGACCAGCGGATCAGGTGCGCGATCATTGCGGGCCTCCGCTCGGTTCGACGGCGCTCAGGCGGTAGCCCTCGCCGGCATGGCGGAACGCGAAGCGCACGGTCTGGCCGACCTTCGCGTCGGCGAAGGCGCCGGGCGAGGGTTTCTCGAAGCTCATGGTCATCGCCGGCCAGCCGAGCGCGGGGACCGGCTGGTGCGAGAGCGTGATGGCCTGCGCGTCGATGTGCTCGATGCGGCCGGTGGTCTCGTAGAGGCCGGCCGCGTCGGCGGCGGATGCGGGGGAGGCAGGCATCGACGACATCGCGGACGCGTCCGACGATGCGGCTGGCCGGGACGAGGTGTCCATCGTGCCGGGGCCGTTGCGTGCTGCATTCCCGGCTGTACCTCCTGCCTCGCTACTCGCGGCATCGTGCTCGAGACGCGGCAGCACCGATTTCAGGCTGGCTTCCGAGTCGATCAGGAACTGGCCCGAGGCCACCACCGTCTCGCCTTCGCCGAGGCCGTCGAGCACCTCGGTGAAGTCGCCCAGGTCGCGGCCGACGCTGACGGTGGCCGGGCGCAGCTTGCCGTCGGCATCGCGCACGATCACCACGCTGCGCTTGCCGGTGACGATCACCGCCTCGGACGGCACCATCAGCCGCGAGCGCGTCGCGCCGCCGTCGACGCGCACCCGCATCAGCATGCCGGGGGTGAGCGCCAGCGAGCGATTGTCGAGCTCGACGCGCGCCTGCAGGGTGCGGCTGCCGGTGTCGATGCCGGGCAGGATCTCGCGCAGGCGGCCCTGGATGTGGCGCGAGGGATCGGCGGCGGGCGTCGCGTCGACGGCCATGCCGGGCCGCACGCGCAGCGCCAGCGCCTCGGGGATCTCGACCAGCAGCCACAGCGTCGAGAGCCCGTTGATCTTGGCGATGGTCTGGCCCGGCGCGACCATCGCGCCTTCGCGCAGGTCCAGCTCGCTCACCACGCCGCTGTCGGGGGCGGCCAGCGTGAGGTGGGTCTGCGCGCGACCGCTGCGCTCGGCCGCGGCCACCAGCGCGTCGGGGATCGACAGCGCCCGCATCCGCGCGCGCGCCGCGTCGAGCAGCGCGGCATCGGCGGGGCTGCCCGAGCCGCCGGCGCTGCCCGAGCCGCGGCGCAGCGCCAGGTATTCCTCCTGCGGCGCGAGCCAGTCCGGCACGAACAGCGAGGCCACCGGCGCGCCCCTGGCGATGCGCTGCTGCGGCGCGTTCGCATAGAGACGGTCGATGTAGCCGGTCACGCGCGACTGCGCGACCTCGGCGCGCGATTCGTCGAACTGGGTGGTGCCGATCGCGTCGATGCCGTCGCGGGTCTCGCGGCGCTGGACCTTCGCGTAGCGGATCCCGAGGTCCTGCTGCAGGCCGGCGTCGATGCGGATGCCCGGCTGCGCGCCGGGCGCGCCGTCGTCGCCGTCGGCATAGACGGGCTGCAGCTGCATGTCCATGAAGGGCGACTTGCCGGGTTTGTCGAAGTGCTGGTTCGGCACCATCGGGTCGTGCCAGTAGAGCACCTTGCGCGGGGCGGGCGCGCCGCCGGCCGAAGGTGCCGCGGCAGTGGCCAACGAATCGCCGCCGCCGCGATGGCGGCTGCCGGCCAGGTAGCCGGCGCCGAGCAGGGCCGCGCCGGCGACCAGCGCGAGCGTCGCGCGCAGGGAAAGGGAACGGATCGTCATGATGGGCTCCCTCATTGCGCAGCGGCCAGGGTGGACGGCACCACCTGGTATTCGAGCCGGGCCCAGGTGCGCGATACCTCGCGTTGCAGCTCGAGCACCTGCAACTCGGCATCGAGCTGCGCGCGCCGGGCCGCGAAGCTGTCGGCCAGCGAGCCGGTGCCGGCGCGATAGGCGGCGTCGGCCAGTTGCACGCGCTGCGCGGCGGCCGGCAGCAGGGCCGCGCGCAGATTGGCGATGCGCTCGCGGCCGCTGCTCAGCACGGCCGAATCGTTGCGGATGTCGGCCTCGACCTGTCGTTCGGTGTCCTCGTAGCCGAGCCGCGCCTTGCTGGCCAGCTCGGCCTTCTCGGCCACGTCGCGATCCTGGCGGTCGCGGCGGTTGATCGGCAGCGGGATCGACACGCCGATCGACACCATGTTCGAGTAGGCGCCGCCGCGCTGCTGGTAGGCGATCTCCCAGGTCCAGTCGGGCTTGCGCTCGCTGGTGGCGACGGCCGTATCGGCCTCGGCCACGGCGATGTCGTCGGAGGCGGCGATCAGCGTCGGCTGCGCCAGCCGCAGTGCCTCGGGCGGCAGCGAGGACACGTAGGACTCGGGCGCGGGCGGCGCGCCGGCCACGTCGCCGACCGGGCGCGCGGTCCAGCGCGACAGCGCGATCAGCGCGCTTTGCAGCGCCTGGCGGGCGGCCAGCACCTGGTCGCGTGCCTGCGCCTGCAGGGCCTGGGCGGCCACCACGTCGGCGGCACCGCCGGATTTCGCGCCGCCGCGATAGGCGGCGCGCGTCGCCGCCAGTTCCTCGTCCATGCGCGCGGCGAGCTGCTCGCGCAGGGCCAGCGCCGCTTTGGCGTAGGCGGCGTCGAGCCAGGCCGTGGCGGTCTGTTGGCGGACCGTCGCCAGCTCCATCAGGTAGCCGGCGCGTTCGCGGCCGGTGCGCTGGTCGGCCAGCGCCGTGCGCAGCCGGCGCTTGTCGCGCGAAACCCATTGCTGCTCGATGCCGATGCGCCGCATCGTCATGAAGTCCTGGCCGATCGTGTAGCGCTGGCCGCCCGTCACGGGCAGGTTGTCGACGCCGGCCTTCAGCGTCGGGTCGGGAAGCTGGCCGGCCTTGACGGCAGCCTCGCCGCTGGCGCGCACCGAGGCCTGGGCGGCCTGCATGGCGGCCGAGCGCTCGGCCGCCGATTGCAGCGCGGCCTCGAGCGTGAAGGGCGGCGGCGCGAGGGCGGCGGCGCTGGCGGCCGGGTGGATGGCAGGGCTGGTTGCCGGATTGGCGGCCGCATCGGCGGCCGGTCCGGCGGAAGCGGGCGTCTGCGCCTGGGCGGCAGCCGCGAACAGCGCGACGGCCGCCAGGGCGGGCGCGCGCGAGAAGGCGCGCCGCATCGACGGCGCGCCGGTATGGAAGGACATGATCTAACCCCAACAGCGGAATCGCGAACGGATTCCGTGTCCCGTGGACGGGACGACACTCACCGCGCAGGCGGTGAACCGGTCATTGCGGGATCAGACGAGACGTGGAGGGCGCCACAGGCCGTTCGGGTCGCGCAACACCAGCGATTCGGTGTAGTGGAAGCGCAGCGGCTGGGTCAGCGAAGCGGGCCGGCTGAGGTCGGTCCGCAGGGGCGGGTGATAGAGGTTGCCGAACTGGCATTGCGCCGACATCTTGCAGAGATGTCCGCCGGCCTTGTGCTGGCCGGCCGGCGCCGGTTTCATGTCGTCGCATTCGGCCATCCCGGCCATGCCGTTCATGGCGCTGGCCGACATGCCCGGCATGCCGCCCATTTCCGGCATGGCGCTCGCGCCGTCCTGCCCCATCCCTGCCTGCATCATCGGGCAGGCGCCCGTCAGCCCGCTCGCCGCCAGCCCGCTCAGGGGCAGCGTCGCGCAAAGCAGCAGGATGAAAAGGGTGCGGAGCAGTCGCATGGCGCGGATTATAGCCCGGCCTTTCCGGGCCGCGCGCAGTGTCAACAAAACTTGAGAAGTGTTGCCGCGTGACGTGCCGGGTCGAGCATGTCACGTTACATCGGTGACACATCGCGCCCTCGCGGGCATGGGCGCGCGGCGCGCAAACGCATCGCGGGAAACCGCCAGAATCCCGCAGGGCCTTATCGGGACTGGCTTCGGCGCCGATCGAATGCGACGCGCTAAAGATTCGCCGGAGCTGGTACGAATTCTGCTGAAGAACCGTCATCAACGACATACGGGCCGCCGAGCGGTCCGGCAACGCCTGACGGAACGAATCATGGATACCTGCCCGAACCAATCCGACGCGCAATTCCAGGCCTTCCTGGCGAAACTGCTGACGCAGCCGCAACCGGCCGAATGGGGCGAGAAGCAACGCATCGAACTCGACATGGCGCGCGCCCTGTCGACCAGCATGCTGCGCGTGGCCGAGCACCTGCATGCGCAACCCGGCGATACCGAGAGCTGGCTCGCGCTCTATCGCTACGGCCGCGCGCTCGACTTCATCCTCGCCTCGCTGGCCGGCGGCCGCGACATCCACCCGCGCACGCTGCGCACGATCCTCAAGCTCGCGCACTTCGAGGTGGACGCCAACTACCCCGACTGAGAACCCGGCCGGGCCGGCTCGCTCAGTTGTAGCCGAGGATCGCGCTGCTCGCCACGTCCGGGCGCTCGCCGGCGTTGCTGGCGAGCGCGCAGGTCGGGTTCTGCAGCACCGCCTGGTAGGGCGTGGCGGCCTTGGCCTGCGCGAGGGCGGCGAGGCTGCCCTCGACGGCGAGGGATTCGGCTGCGTCGAGCGGCGAGTGGGCGGGCATGACGGGTCTCCTGCCTGGAAAGTCGGTTCGGGATCGGATCGATGCCGCGCTCGCTGCGTGTTATGTGGCGGCAATATGACAGGCACTATCCCAGAATCGTCCAGGCCGACCAAGCGAGTATTTTTTATTCGAGCCTTCAGTTTTTCTGATGGCGATCACAAAATGATCCCGTGAAACGAATGGCATCCGCGGGCGATTCCGCCATGCCGCCATTGCCCATCGCGCCAGTCGGCGATGGCGTTCTCAGGGATCTCACAGGCACCTCTCAAGTTCTGCCGCGCCCGACCGTCAATCAGCATGAATCGGATTGATTCAGGTCAAACTCCCAAGGTGCAACGATTGCGTGAGCGAACTTCGATGGATTTACTGACGGGTCGTCCCGGCTCGGCGCGCGGCTTTGCCCGGGCCGGCGGCGACGGACGCGAGGCGCGGGTATTGCCTGATGTTGCCGCGGGCGAGGCCGCGCGACGCTACGGCTGCGTGAACCGCGAGACAGCGGCACCACAACAATACAATCGGGGCCAGGCATGAGAGGCATTACGGGGTACAAACTGAAGCAACGGATCCGGGACCGTTTCCCGCAGCGCGGCGACGTCTTGCCGGACTGGCTGGAAGACGCCGAGGCGCGCGACCGCGTGCTCGACAAGGTGCGTGCGCTGGGGCAGGGCTTCTTCGAGATGAGCGAGCGCGATTACCGGTTCTGGTCGGATCACCTGCCGGAAGACGAGTTTGTCGAATTGATCGCGCTGATGATCAATCTGGCGCACGAGCCTGCCGCGAACGCGGCGCCGCTGCGCAACTGAGCGATGGGGAATACGGGCTGGCCGGGTGCCGGCCCGTTTTGCTTTCGGGTGTGGGTAGGTGCAGCGGCTTTTTCGACGCCGCATTCGTGAGGTTGACGCCGTGCGCGGCCTGCGCATCGGTTTTCCATTTCCGCGCTTGTGCCGCGTCACCAAGAAAAACGGGGTGGTGCGCGCGACACCCCCCCGTTCGATCCTGCCAGGTCCTGCCCGATTCCACGATTCGCTCCGGCGCGCGGCCCTACGCTCCGGCGCGTCGCGGTTTATTGGACAAGGAGTTTCGGTGAGGTCGTGACCGTGCCGCTGACCGAGCAGTTCGGCGTGAGAACCGCGTTGTTGAACGTCAGCGATGAACCGCCGTTGTTCCAGGTCGTCACGACTTGGCTCGGACCGCAGGTACCGAGAATCGAGGCGTTGACCTGGGCGTTGTTAATGGTCAACTGCGTGGCCGTATCAGCCTGGCCCGTCCACGGATTGGTGCTCGTGGCGCTGCCCTGGATCAGGCCGCATAAGGCACTGCTCGCCGGTGTGAAGGTCGTCGAAGTGATCGTGACGATACCGCTGGACGTGATCGTGCCGTTGAAGGTTGCCAGGCAGTTCGCGACGATCGTGCCCTTCGTCAGCGTGGTACCTCCGGTGGCCGAGAACGGCTCGCCGTTGGGATTCATCGGATTGCCGTCAGCGCGCGAAACCGTGACGGCGAATGCCGGCGCGGCCAGCGCCGACGAAACAGCCAGAGCAACGACAAGGGAAGCCACTTTTCGAATAGTCATGATGCGTGCCTCAATTGACGAACGGCGGCGAACCGCCATGGGTGAGCGGACGTCGGGCGGCGTACCGCCCGCGTTCCGCGGGTAACCGCTTGCGTCCGCGCGGACGCGCCCGGTCGAAACAGTCCAGCATGGCCGGCAACGGAGCCTCGATGCCCGTTGCCGGATGGCGGCGCATCGTTTGATCGATGCATGATGTGACGCGCCGCCCGGTACGCCGCGCGCCACCCGCGCTGACGTCCCCCTCGCTTCTCTCAGGATTCCATATCGGTAGGCATCCTACCGATTCGGCCATCGGCCAGATCGGCGGCAGGAGTGCTGCCGCCGATCCGTACCGATTACTGCGCCTGCTGCTGCGAATACCTCGAATGCCGCGACTACCGTCTTACTGCACGAACGCGCCGACCGTGAAGAACGGGTTGAACTGGCTGTCGTTCACCACCATCGCGTAGACCTCGCCGACCTTGATCGCCCAGCCGGTGGCACCCTGCTTGAAGATCGCCACGTTGCCGGCGGTGTTGGTCGCGTTGAAGTCCTGCAGCGCGGTGACCTTCACCAGGCCCGGTGTGGCCTGCGTGTAGTCGAGCGAGAAGGTGCTCGAGGCCAGCGAGGTCAGCGGGTTGACGAAGGCGGCCGTGGCGCCGCTGAACAGCGTGGACGTGTAGTTCGTGCCGTAGGTCGAGACCGCGGTGCCATCCAGGCAGTTACCGGCCGATGGATCGAAGTTGCCGTTGGCATAAACACCCGGCAGGTTCGGATGCGGTTTGCTGGCGTCGAAGCCCGGCGAGCTCGCGGCCGGCGAAGTCGACGGACCATTGTTGGCCACGATCCCGCAGGCCGATGCACTGGTCGCGCCGATGAAGCCGCCGGTCAGCGAGTTCGCGGCGAGCGGCGTGGCCGGCGCGAGCGCCGAGATGCCGATTTCCGCGTCGGCGACCGTGTCGAGCAGATCACCCGGCGGCGTCGAGGCGTAACCGACCCGGATCACGATCGGGATCAGCGCGCCGCGCAGCTTGCCGACGATCATGATCCCCTGCGCCTGGCTCGGCGCGAGCAGCACGATCGGCTGGCCCTGGCCGGCGCTGGTATAGGCCGTACCCGCCGAGGTCGGCTTGCTGACGAACACGTTGTCGGCGGAGCCGTCGGTGTTGGTGCGCAGCGTCCACGGCGTACCGGTCGTATGGCACGAGTAGTCGCTGCCGGCCGTGATCGAGCAGGAGCCGTCCGCGTTCAGCGTTTCGTTCCAGTTGATCACGTCCGGCTGCCAGCCTTGCGGCTGCGCCGTCTGGTAGCCCGTGCCGGTCGGCGACAGGTGGATGCCCAGTTCGTTGTAGTTGCCCGCCACCTTGGTGAAGTCGGTTTCGGTATCGGTGAAGCCGATGTACGGGAAGAAATCGAAGCTGCGCGAGGGCACCGTGCCGAGCGTGAAACCAGGCGCGAGCTCGATGCCCGGGAAGGCGATGGTCGCGCCGGGGATCCCGCCGCCCACCACGCCGTTGCCGACGAACAGCGTGGGCGCGTCGGCCGGATTGACGGTGATCGAATACGAGCCGTCGGCGGAGGCGCCGTTGTCGAGCACGAAGGCGCACTGGTTCTGCGCGGCGGTCGGCAGGTTGGTGGCGCGATGGAAGGTGCCGGTGATGGTCTGGCCGGCGCGCGTGTTGTTGATCTGCCCGGCGCTGACCGGCACCGAGGACAGGATGAAGCTCATTTGATAGGTCAGCTTGGTGGTATCGAAGCTGACCTTGACGTATTCGCCGCTGCCCGAGCCGCCGGTATAGACGGTCGAGTAGTCGAGCGTGCTGGGGCAGAGTGCGTTGGGTGTGCTCGGCTGGGTGGTCGAGCCGCTTGCCGGGCAACTGCTGCCCGAGCATTGCGGGACCTGGATCGCGGCCGGTGGATCGCCGCCATCGCCGCCGCCACATCCGGCGAAGAACGGCATCGCGAGCGCGAAACAGGACAGCAGCGCCATGCGCGGCTTGGTGTTACGGAACATACCCCCTCCTTGTTGGTGATTCCCGGCGTCTCGACGTCGATCGGGGCGCGGGCCTTGGCTGGCCCGTCGGATGCGGCGGTTCGATCGACGATGTTCGGGCGCGCGGCCGGCACCACCAGGGCACCGGCCGCGACGTCCGGAATTACGAATGCGTGAAGCGGATGCGGGTTGCGCGGCTCGTGGCGACGCATCCGTGAAAATGCGGATAGGAATGCCGTATCGGCGAAGGGACGAACGTGATGCGCCTCGTGCGCGCCGCTCGTTCCGGCGGGAATGACGGGCGACTGTCGCCCGATTGGCCCCTTGTATGCGTGCGTAGCATCGATGTCTCCGTCGGTACGCGCTGCGTGTTATTTGCTGAAACTTGTTTCGCGAAACTATGATGCGTAGCGTCTTTCAAGTAAATGGACAGCGAATTCCAAACGGCCAGGCGGCAATGGATCCCATTGCGGGAAGGGTTTGCGGCGAAATTTAAACAGGCCGGGAGATGCGCCGAAAGGGCGCTTCAGGCAGGGCGAAGGAGGGGATCGTTGCGAATCGCGCCGGACATCGTTTCATTGGCGGCGAATCGATCGATTATTGTGCAGCGAAGCAAAACGAAATCGGATCGCGCGAATGCTCGAATCGGCGAATGCGTGGTGCAATGCCACGCGAGCCGTCGCGAGGCTGGAGTCCGGCGGGGGTTTGATGTCAAAATCGCTGCACCGCCGGATCGGCGTCAGCGCGGCACGAGATCGCGCTCCATTGCCTGCCGGCGTGAAAGGGCTCTCACACTAGGTGGATATCGCATGCAAGGATTCATCGAAACCGCAGTCGGCCGCGCGAGCGAATCGCGCGCGACGCGTCTCGCGCAAGATTGGCGCCCTGACTTTTCACGGATTCGCGGCCATGTGGCCTTCGCCATCGCCGACCAGATCGAGGAGGCGATTCGCGGCGGGCTGTTCCGCCCCGGCGATCGCCTGCCGAGCCAGCAGGCCATCGCCGATTCGCTGGGTTTTCATCCGAACACCGTGTATGCCGCGTTTCGCGAAGTCGCGCGGCGCGGCTTGATCAAGGGCTTCGCCGGACGCGGCACCCTGGTACTCGACTACGCGTTGAGCTGAGCCCGGCGCCACGTATCGAGGTGGCATCGGCGATGCCGCAAATCGCGGTTCGTCGCATGCCGGAGTCTCGCCGCCATGGTCAGGCAAATTCGACCGCTCGCGATTCTCGCATCCGTCATTTTTCCCGTTTCGCTTTCCTTGCCGAGCCGCCGCGCATGACGCGGCGAACCTCACCGGCTTCCTTACCGTCCTTGCGTTTTCCTCGTCGCGCATCGCGACGCCTGTCGCTTTCGATTGCCGCCGCCTGATGGCCGGCGGCGCTGCCGTTCGCGCCATATCCGCGTAAACGCCTATGTTTGCTTGCAAAAGCAAATATATACTTCGACACATGTTTGCGTTTGCAAATAAATTTCGGGCGAGCCGAACCGGCGGTGCCCGTCACGATCACGCCCGAACGCCGCCGCGCGCGGCCACTGCATGCCGATCACGATGAGCACCACTTCACCGCAGCACCTCGCCCCGGAGCCGACGCTGGACATCCCGGCCCTGATCGACGCGAGCCCGATCGGCCGCTTCCAGCTCGGGGTGTTCGTGCTGGCCGGCGCGGCGATGATCATCGACGGTTTCGACGTGCAGTCGATGGGTTTCGTCGCGCCGGAGCTGGTGCGCGACTGGGGCATCGCGCGTGTCGCGCTCGGCTCGGTGTTCTCGGCGAGCCTGGTGGGCATGCTGCTCGGCTCGCTGGCGCTGAGCGTGCTGGCCGACCGGATCGGCCGGCGCCCGGTGCTGGTGGCCTCGATGCTGTTCGCCGGGCTCTGCATGCTGGGCACCGCGCATGCACGGACGCTCGCGCAACTGCTCGCGCTGCGTGCGCTGAGCGGCGCCGGGGTGGGCGCGATCATGGGCAATGCGATGGCGCTGGTCAGCGAATACTGCCCGGCGCGCCGGCGTGCCTCGACGATGATGCTGGTGTCCTGCGGCTTCACGGCCGGCGCCGTGTGCGGCGGACTGATCGCGGGTTGGCTGATCCCGTTGGCGGGTTGGCGCGCCGTGTTCCTGTCGGGTGGCCTGGTATCGCTCGCGATCGGCCTGCTGATGGCCGCGATGCTGCCCGAGTCGGTGCAGTTCCTGGTGCTGCGCGGCGCGCGCCGCGAACGCATCGCGCGCCTGGTGAGGCGCATCGTGCCGCACCAGCCGGCCGCGCGGCTCGCCGAGGCGCATTACCAGGTTCGCGGCGCGAAGCCGGCCGGCGCGCCGGTGGCCGAGCTGTTCCGTGCCGGTCGCGCCCGCGCCACGCTGCTGCTCTGGGGCCTCAACTTCGCCAACCTGCTGAACCTGTTCTTCCTCTCGAACTGGCTGCCGACCATCGTCAGCGACCTGGGCCAGCCGCGCGCGGTGGCGATCGCGATCGGCACCTTGCTGCAGGTGGGCGGCACGCTAGGCACGATCGGCATGGGCCTGCTGATCGACCGCGCCGGTTATTTCCGCGTGCTGGTGCCGGGCTTCGTCGCGGCGGCGCTGGCGATCCTGCTGATCGGCCAGCCGGGCCTGCCGCTGCCGGCCCTGTTCGCGGTGGTGCTGCTCGGCGGCATCTGCATCGTCGGCGGCCAGCCGGCCATCAATGCGCTGACCGCCTCGGTCTATCCCACCCGCATCCGCGCCACCGGCATCGGCTGGGGCCTCGGCATCGGCCGCGCGGGCTCGATCGTCGGGCCGGTGGCGGCGGGGCAGCTGGTTGCGCTGGGTGGCTCGGCGCACACGATGTTCGTGGCCTCGGCGCTGATCGCGCTGGCCTCCTGCGCGATGACGCTCGTCCTGGCGCGGCGGCGCGACGGGCCGGGCGACGCCGAAGCTCGGGACGCGGCATCGGCCGACGGCGCGCGCGAGGCCGCCGTCGAGCACTGATGGCACCGAGATGAATTTCCCCTATCCCGCATCCGCTCGTCTGCACGACTGAGCGATGTACCGAACCGCGAGCCCGTGCCTTGGACGGGCCTCGCCCCGACTGCCTGACACTGGAGATTGGCATGACGTTCAGCAATGTGAAGAAGATCGCGCTCGAGGAGCATTTCGCCATCGCCGAGACCATCGAGGATTCGGCCGGCTTCGTGCCGCCCGACGACTGGGTGGAGCTGCGCGGCCGCCTGCTCGACATCCAGGAGCGGCGCCTCGCCGAGATGGATCGCGCCGGCATCGAGCTGATGGTGCTGTCGCTGAACGCGCCGGCCGTGCAGGCGATCCGCGATCCGCGCCAGGCCGTCGAGCTGGCACGCCGCGCCAACGACTACCTGGCCGAGCAGGTGGCGCGCCGCCCCGATCGCTTCCGCGCCTTCGCGGCCCTGCCGATGCAGGCGCCCGAGCAGGCCATCCGCGAGGCCGAGCGCTGCGTGCGCGAGCTCGGTTTCGTCGGCGCGCTGGTCAATGGCTTCAGCGAGGCCGAGGACGGTGCCGAGCTCTATTACGACCTGCCGCGCTATCGTCCGTTCTGGGCCGCGCTGGAAGCGCTCGAGGTGCCGTTCTACCTGCATCCGCGCAATCCGCTGGCGGGCCGCGCGCCGATCTACGACGGTCACCCATGGCTGATGGGGCCGACCTGGGCCTTCGGGCAGGAAACGGCAGTGCATGCGCTGCGCCTGATGGGCTCGGGCCTGTTCGACGCGCATCCGCGCCTGCAGATCATCCTCGGGCACATGGGCGAGGGCCTGCCCTACAGCATGTGGCGCGTCGACAATCGCAACGCCTGGGTGTCGGCCAAGCCGAACTACCCGGCCGAGAAGCGGATCGCCGAGTATTTCCGCAACAACTTCTGGCTCACCACCTCGGGCAATTTCCGCACCCAGACGCTGATCGACGCGATGCTCGAGATCGGTTCGGACCGCATCCTGTTCTCGGCCGACTGGCCCTTCGAGAACATGGATCACGCGGCCGACTGGTTCGACCATGCCTCGATCAGCGAGAACGATCGCATCAAGATCGGCCGCGGCAATGCCGAGCGGCTGCTGAAGCTCGGCCGTTGAGCCGGATGCGCGCCACCTTGACTGGATCGAAGCGATGAATCCGATTCCCTACGCGGCCGTCAACACCTGCCTGCCGTTCACCTACGAGGCGCTGCCGGCCCGGGTGCATTTCGGGCATGGCACGCGCGCCCAGCTCGGCGAGGCGGTCGAGCGGCTCGGCATCTCGCGAGCCTTGCTGCTGTATGGGCCGCCGCATGCCGAGGTGGCCGAGGAACTGGCCGGGCTGCTCGGCGCACGCGATGCCGCGCGTTTCGACGGCGCGCGCATGCACACGCCGGTGGCGGTGACGGCCGAGGCGCTCGCGCTGGTCGAGGCGCGCCAGATCGACGGGCTGATCGCGATCGGCGGCGGCTCGACCACCGGTCTCGCGAAGGCGCTCGCCCTGCGCACCGACCTGCCGCAGATCATCCTGCCGACCACCTACGCGGGCTCGGAGATGACGCCGATCCTCGGCGAGACCGAGAACGGCATCAAGACCACCCGGCGCAGCCCGCGCATCCTGCCGGAATGCGTGATCTACGACGTCGACCTGACGCTGGGCCTGGGCGTCGAGATGTCGGGGATGAGCGGCATGAACGCGATCGCGCATGCGGTGGAGGCGCTCTACGCGCGCGACGCGAACCCGGTGATCCATGCGCTCGCGCTGGACAGCGTGCGAGCCCTGGCCAGGGCGCTGCCGGCGATCCATGCCGACCCGGCCAACCGCGCCGCGCGCGCCGACGCGCTCTACGGCGCCTGGCTGGCCGGCGTCTGCCTGGGCTCGGTCGGCATGGCGCTGCACCACAAGCTCTGCCATGTGCTGGGCGGCAGCTTCGACCTGCCGCATGCGCAGACGCATGCGCTGGTGCTGCCGCACGCGCTCGCCTACAACGCGCCGGCCGTCCCGGACGTGATGGCGCGCCTCGCGGCGGCGCTCGAGGTGGACGATGCCTGCCTGGCGCTGCATGATCTGAACCTGGCGATCGGCGCGCCGCGCGGCCTGGGCGCGATCGGCATGCCGGAGGCCGGCATCGCGCGCGCGGTCGAACTGGCGCTCGCCAATCCCTACTGGAACCCGCGGCCGCCCGAGGCGGCCGGGCTGCGGAGCCTGCTGGAACGTGCCTGGCAGGGCGCGGCGCCGGCTGTCGCGGCCTGAAGCAAGGAACACGCACCATGAGCGACACCCCACAACGAAGCTATCCGCTGTTTTCCGAACAGGACTCGGCCGAGATCGTCAACGCGCGGATCGGGCCCGACGTGGCGCCGCGCACCGCGCAGATGGCCGCCGCGATCGTGCGCCACCTGCATGCGGCCGTGAAGGAGATCGAGCCGACCCACGAGGAGTGGTACGCGGCGATCCGCTTCCTGACCGAAACCGGCCAGATGTGCAGCGACTGGCGCCAGGAGTTCATCCTGTTGTCGGACGTGCTCGGCGTGTCGATGCTGGTCGACGCGATCAATCACCGGCGGCCCGGCAACGCCACCGAGAACACCATCCTCGGCCCGTTCTTCGTGGAAGGCCTGCCGGTGCTGCCGGCTGGCAGCAACCTCTGCCTGGACGGCAAGGGCGAGCCGCTGGTGGTGACCGGCAGCGTGAGCGATACCGAGGGCCGGCCGGTGGCGGGCGCCACCATCGACGTCTGGCAGACCAACGACGACGGCTACTACGACGTACAGCAGAAGGGCCTGCAGCCCGAGGGCAACCTGCGCGGCAAGTTCGAGAGCGACGCCGGGGGCGGCTTCTGGTTCCGCAGCGTGCGCCCGCGCGACTACCCGATTCCCGACGACGGCCCGGTCGGCAAGCTGCTGGCCACGCTGGGCCGCCATCCGAATCGCGCCGCGCATATCCATTTCATGATCCAGGCGCCCGGCTTCGAGACGGTGATCACGCACATCTTCTCGCCGGATTGCCCCTACCTCGCCGAGGACACGGTGTTCGGCGTGAAGCAGAGCCTGGTTGGCGAGTTCGAGCGCGTCGACGATGCCGGCGCCGCGGCCGCCTACGGGTTCTCGGGCCCGTTCTGGAAAACCGATCGGCCCTTCGTGCTCAAGCGCGAGGAAGGCTGAGCCCCGGCGACGGGCGCCTGCCGCCCGTCATCCCACCACCAAGACCAAGGAGACCGCCACCCACCTGGTAGCCGCAGCAGCACGATCGTGACGATAAAGAGAACTAATTATTATGAAATTGGAGACGATAGGTCATGAAGCATTGCATTCTGGGCGGCCTGGCCGCGCTGGGAGCTGTCTGCGCGCACGCGCAGAGCAGCGTGACGCTGTACGGGATCATCGACGCGGGGGTGTCCTACGCGAACGACGTGCAGACCGCGAGGCCGGGCGGGCGCCCAACCGGGGCCGGCCAGGTGTCGTTCCAGGACGGCTTGACGGCGGGCTTGTCGGGTAGCCGCTGGGGCTTTCGCGGCAGCGAGGACCTGGGCGGCGGCCTGAAGACGATCTTCACGCTGGAGAACGGCTTCACGGTCAACAACGGCGCGCTCACGCAAGGCGGCGCGGAATTCGGGCGGCAGGCCTTCGTCGGCCTGGCCTCGACGCGGTTGGGCACGCTGACCTTCGGGCGCCAGTACGACACGCTGCTCGACTCGATCCAGCGTTTCTCGGCGCCGTCCTGGGCCGGCTGGATGGCCTCGCACGTCGGCGACATCGACGACCTCGGGCTGCTGTACCGCATCAACAATGCCGTCAAGTACGTCACGCCGGTGTTCGGCGGGCTGCGCGTGAGCGGGCTCTACAGCTTCGGCGGCGTGCCCGGCGCGGGCGGGCAGAACCAGGTCTGGTCGCTCGGCGCGAGCTACGAGCATGGCGGCTTCGGCTTCGGCGCGGGCTACCTCAACGCGCGCAATCCGAACGTGTCGTTCTACGGCAATACCCCGAACAAGGGGCTCGCCACGGTCAACAACATCGGCTCGGCCGGCTCGGCGACCACGCCCGAATCGTTTCCCGCCTTCGCCGGTTATGCCTCGGCCAATACGCTGGAGATCATGGGGCTGGGCGGCAGCTACAGCTTCGGGCGCACCACCGTGGGCGGCGTGCTGACCCGCACCCGCTTCGATTCGCTGGGCTCGGCCTCGGGCCCGAATCCGCTCGGTTATACCGGCAACGCGGTGTTCACCAGCGCCGAGCTCGGCGTGCGCACGCTGATCACGCCGGCCCTGCAGACCGGCATCGCCTTCGACTACACGCGACGCAATTCGGTCGACGGCGACGGCGGCGCGCGCTACCTGCAGCTCGACGCGGTGGCCGACTACGCGTTCTCGACGCGCACCGACGTCTACCTGCTGGCGATCCTGCAGCGCGCCAGCGGCCGCGATTCGCTCGGCCAGCCGGCGGTGGCCACCATCGGCGGCTTCTCGCCCTCGGCCACCGACAAGCAGGTGGTGGTGCGCGTGGGCTTGCGGCAACGCTTCTGAGGAAGTGTCATGAGGCACGCGATCCGGGCCCGAATCGCGTGCATTTGTTTGCAATTGCAAGTGTTGCAATTGCTATGTAAGATGCCTCGCATCGATGAGAACAGGCAAGGAGTGGACTGATGCAACAGGATAGGGAACAGGGCGCCGCGGCGCCGATCGAGGCGCGGCACTGGATCGACGGCGAGTGGCTGGGCTCGGCGCGCGTGGGCGACAGCGTCGACCCGGCCACCGGCCGCATCATCGGCCGCTATCACGATGGCGGCGCCGAGGAGGCCGAGCTGGCCATCGCGGCGGCCGCGCGCGCCTTCGAGGACGACAGCTGGACCGCCGATCCGCAGCGCCGCGCGGTGGCGCTGATGCGCCTGGCCGATGCCTACGAGGCGCGCCGCGAGGAGGTGGTGGCCACGCTCTGCCGCGAGAACGGCAAGCTGCGCCACGAGGCCGGTTTCGAGGCGGGGCTGATCCTGCGCGGGCTGCGTTTCGCGGCCGGCCTCGCGCTGCAGAACTTCGGGCGCGTGATGGACCCGCGCCCCGGCTTCCAGGGCATGAGCATCGTGCAGCCGATCGGCGTGGCCGGCTTGATCATCCCCTGGAATTCGCCGGCCTACCTGTCGATCCGCGCGCTCGCGCCGGCGCTGGCGGCCGGCTGCACGGCGGCGATCAAGATGCCGATGCAGGCCGCGCAGACCGCGGCGCTGATGAGCGAGATCCTCGCCTCGGTGCCGGACCTGCCCAGGGGCGCGGTCAATCTCTTCATCGAGTCGGGCGCGGCCGGCGCGAAGCGCCTGGTGGATTCGCCGCTGGTGAAGACGGTCAGCTTCACCGGCAGCACCGGCACGGGCCGCGCGATCGCGCTGGCCGCCGCCGCGCAGCTCAAGCGGGTCGGCCTCGAACTGGGCGGGAAGACGCCGCACCTGGTGTTCGACGATGCCGATCTCGATGCGCTGCTGCCGGTGCTGGAGAAGTCCTCGACGGTGTTCGCCGGGCAGTTCTGCATGTGCGGCAGCCGGATCCTGGTGCAGCGCGGCATCGCCGAGCGCGTGCGCGAGGGGCTGGCGGCGCGGCTGCGCGCGGTCCGGCCGGGCCCGGCCGCCGATCCCGCCAGCGACATGGGGCCCTTGATCGACCGTGCCTCGCTGGGCCGCATCGACGCGATGGTGGAGGCCGCGCTGGCGGCCGGCGCGAAGGCGATCGTGCGCGGCGGGATCGTCACCGAGGCGCCGCTCGCCGAGGGCAATTTCTATCGGCCCGCGCTGCTCGAGATCGACGATCCCGCGCTGGCGATCGCGCAGCAGGAAGTGTTCGGCCCGGTGCAGACCCTGCAGGTGTTCGATACCGAGGCGGAGGCGATCGCGTTGGCCAACCACAGCGAATACGGCCTGAGCGCCTGCGTGTGGAGTCGCGACGTGGACCGGCCGGTGCGCGTGTCGCGGCGGCTCGAGGCCGGCTTCGTGTCGATCAACGGCTGGGCCAACATCGCCGTCGAGTTCGAGGAGGGCGGCTACAAGTCGAGCGGGCTGGGACGGCTGGGCGGCGTGGCTTCGCTCGAGGATTTCATCGAGCGCAAGCAGATCACGCAGACCTACGCGGTCTAGCGTATCGGCCCGGCGCGCGGCAAGGCGCGGCGCGCCGGACGAGAGGCAGGGCGAGCGCGACCGGGCTCGCCCTGCGCGCGAGCAAGCGCGTGGCTCAGCGGCGCGTCTTGCGCGCCGCCGCCGCGCGCGATCGGGCCGGCGCGGGTTCCGGTTCGACCCGCGGCGCCGTCGCCTCGTCGCTGTGCAGGTTCGCGAAGATGTGGTCCATCAGCAGCTTCAACTGCTTGAGCTGGGCGCTGTCGAGCCCGGCCGTGGCCAGCTTCTCGTAATGGATCGCGCGCGGGATCCAGCGCTCGACCAGCGCGCGCCCGGCAGCGGTCAGCGAGATGCAGACGGTGCGGCCGTCGTCGCTGAGGCGTTTGCGGGTCACGTGACGCATCGTGATCATCTTGCCGACCAGCCGCGAGAGCGTCGACAGCTCGCTCGACACCATCTCGGCGAGATCGATCAGGCGCTGGTCCTCCTGCTCGCGCAGGGCGGCCATCACGCGGTACATCGGCAGGGTCAGGCCGACCTCGCGCAGCTCGGCGGAGAACAGTTGCTCCATGCGAACCCCGACCTTGGCGAGCAGGTAGGGGAAGGCTTCGGTGAATCGGTAGTGATCGAGATCGGGCATGTCGGCGAGCCTGGCGTGCGGGGATGAAGGGCGTCGGCAAGGCATCCGCCCATCTGTTTGCAAAATCAATTATTGCGCGTGGCGATTATATAGGAGGCGAAAACATGGCTCAACTTCACGGCAATGGCAACGGCAGCGGCGATGCCGGGCCGGCGGCGCGTTATCCGCGCGGTGCGCGGCGGTTCCACTGGCTGATGGCGGCCATCATCGTGACGGTCTGGTGCATCGGCTTCGGCTCGGCGCACCTGCGCGGGGATGCGCCGCGCGGGGGCACGCCGCTGCTGGTGCACAAGGCGATCGCCTCGACCGTGCTGTTCCTGGTGGCGGCGCGCATCGTCTATCGCATCTGGCGACGGCGCGCCTACCCGGCGCTGCCCGCGAGCATCTCGCCGCCGATGCGGCGGCTCGCCGGCGGCGTGCACCTGCTGCTCTATGCCGGCGCGATGATCGCCACGCCGCTGTCGGGCTGGATCTGGAGTTCGGTGGCGGGGCACCCGGTGCCCCTGCTCGGCATCGTCAACCTGCCGCCGCTGGTTCCCGTCGACAAGGCCAGCTACGACCTCTGGATGTGGATCCACCGCGCCTTCGCCTGGAGCGCCGGCGCGGTGATCGCGCTGCATGTGCTGGCCGCGCTCAAGCATCATTTTGTCGATCGTGACGGCATCCTGCTGAGGATGCTGCCGGGGCGGGACGCACCGGCGGCGGCGCCGAGCGGGCCGCTGCGCGATACGGCCTGAAGGCGCGCACAATCCCGCCGGCTACCTGCCGTCGCGCGAGTTGTTCATGCGGGTGGCCGAGTTCGCGCGCCGCCACGGGCCGATCCTGTTCAGTGACGAGGTCGATCGCGGCCTCGTGTTCGACGAGGACGAGCGGTTGCCGGCTGCCTGCGACGTCCACGAGCGGGCGGTGTCGCTCGGCTACCTGTCGAAGTCGCACGGGCTGGTCGGCTTGCGGCTGGGCTGCCGAGCTGCTGCCCATCGTCGATGCCCGGCTGGGCGGCGCCGGCTGAGCCTGCGTCCCGGCGCGGGGGCGCCGCGTGCGAATCCCGCGCCGCTGGCGCGAAACGACGGAGCCCACGCCGCGCGCGAAGCACGCGGCTCTTGTATCATGGGCGCCGCCGTCCGGCGGCGTCGAGCGCAGGCCCAGCCTGCCATCGGGATCGGACCATGCGTGCCGCATGTCGATCCGGGTCTCGCGCCGGCTCGCGGACTTCCGTCCATCCACTCCCAGCCCCGATCCCATGGATATCACCACCCACCGAACCGCCAACGACATCGCGATCACGCTGCGCCGTCCCGATGCCGCCGGCGCGCTGCCCGTCATCGTGCTCTGCCACGGCTTCTGCGGCATCCAGGAACTGCTGCTGCCGCGCTTCGCCGAAGCCTTCGTGGCGGCCGGTTACGCGGCCGTCACCTTCGACTATCGCGGTTTCGGCGCGAGCGGCGGCGAGCAGGGCCGCCTGGTGCCGGCCATGCAGATCGAGGACATCGCCACCGTGCTCGAATTCGTCAAGGCGCTGCCCGGCATCGACGCGGCGCGCATCGGCCTGTGGGGCACCTCGCTGGGCGGCGGCCACGTGCTGGCGGCGGCCGCGGCCGATCCCGCCGTCAAGGCGGTGGTGAGCCAGCTGAGCTTCGCCGACGGCGAGCAGGTGGTCACACGCAGCATGAGCGAGGAGGAGAAGCAGGCCTTCGTCTCGACGCTGGAGCGCATGCGCGAGAAGAAGGCGGCCACCGGCCGCGAGATGTTCGTCGCGATCACCAAGGTGCTGACCGACGAGCAGTCGAAGGCCTTCGTGGTGGAGGCGCGCGCGCGTCATCCGGAGATGGACATCAAGATCCCGTTCCTGACCGTGCACGAGATGCTGAACTACAAGCCGGCCGAGGCCGCGGCGCGCGTGGCGTGCCCGGTGCTGGTGGTGGTGGCGGGCGAGGACGGCGTGAACCCGCCGGAGCAGGGCACCGCGCTCCACGAGGCGGTGGGCGCGAGCGTCAAGGAGCTGTTCGTCGAGGCCGGCGCCGGCCACTACGACATGTACGACGGCCAGCACTTCGAGCACAGCATCGCGAAGCAGTTGGCCTGGTTCGGCGCGCACGTCTGAACGCGCGCGCTTGAAGACATGAGGCGGCGCCTGGGCGCCGCCTGAAGCGAGGTGGGGCACCGAGGGCGCGACACGGCAAGTGCGTGCGCCCCCGGTGCCCCGTTTGCCTGATGAGCGGCCAGGACCGGCGGCCCCGGCCGAGCCCGCTCAGTAGACGAAGTGCCCCTGCACGTAGACGGTGCGCGGCGCGCCGACCATGCGGCCCGCGTTGCCGTCGACGTTGCGCGTGTAGTAGCGCGCGTCGCCGACGTTGTTGATGCCGGCGGTCAGCGTGCTGCCCTTCATCTTCGGGATCTTCCAGTCGGCCTGCAGGTTCCAGACGCGGAAGCCCGGCACGCGGCCGACGCTGCCGTCCGCCGATTCGGCCACCGTGTTCGCGGTATCCGAATACTGCGCGCTCTGGTGCGTGCTCGAGACGTTGAAGGTCCAGGCGCCGGTCTTGTAGCGCGCGCCGATGGTATCGGTGAAGCGCGAGTAGAACGGCACGTCGCGGCCGGCGAACTGGCCCGACTCCTGCACCGCCTTGGTGTAGGTGAAGTTGATGTAGGCGTCCAGGCCGCGCAGCGGGCCGTCGTCGGCGAACTCGTAGTCGAAGGCGGTTTCCACGCCCTGGTGATGGGTCGCGCCGATGTTCTGGAAGGTGGCCGGCACCACGCCCACGATCTGCTGGATCTGGTTGTCGAAGCGCATGTTGAAGGCGCTCACCTCGGCGTGGATCTGCCGGCTGGTCCAGCGCGCGCCCACCTCGAAGGTCTTGGCGGTTTCCGGCTGCAGCGGGTTGGTGGCCGACTGCGAGTTGAGCTGGGTGTTCTGCACCGGGCCGAACGAGGTGCTGTAGTCGGTAAACAGCGTCAGCGCCGGCGTCAGCAGGTAGGACAGGCTCACCGCCGGCAGCGGCTTGTTGTTCTTCGAGCCGAAGCTCTGGTTCAAGATGTCGTCGCGGCGCACCGACTCGATGTGCTCGTAGCGGATCCCCGGCGTCAGGCGCCAGCGGCCGAAGGCGATCTTGTCGTCGATATAGACGGCATGCGCGTCGGTCGAGTTGTCGAAGCGCGTCGGGCTGGTCAGGATGCCGGTCAGGATCGACTGGTTGAAGCTGTTGTCGGTGCCGCGCTCGCGAATGTAGCGATAGCCGACCGTCACGTCATGGGTGGTCGGCCCGAGCGAGAAGCGCTGGGTGAAGCGCGGCTCGATGCCGTACACCGAGTAGGTGCGAGGCTGGTCCTGCAACTGCGTGCGCGCCGCGTTGATCAGCGAGCTGGTGCGGTAGCTGTCGTTGTAGAAGGTGCGGATCTCGAATTCCTGGTTCGCCGAGATGGTGTTCAGGTAGCCGACGTCGAAACCCTTGCGGTCGCCGTACCAGAAGTCGGTCGGCCGGGTGTTCTGGAACGGGTCGGCATTGAACTGCGCCACCGTCAGGCCGCCCGGCGTATGCGATTTGACGTCGTAGTAGGAGAACTTGCCGTACAGCTCGGAGCTCGGCGTGAGCTCGTAGCGCCACTTCAACTGCAGGTCGTTGACGCTTTCGTCGCTGCCCACGCGCCAGTCGCGGCCGGCCATGCCCGAGTAGAGCAGGGCCACGCCCAGGCCATTGTCCATCTGGGTGCCGAGGAAGGTGCTGTACTGGGTGCTCGCGCCGCCGTGCGTGTAGATGTTCTCGCGCATCGTGGCGTCTGCGGTCAGGCCCGGCTGGCTGGGGATGTCGCGGGTGCGGAAGTTGATCACGCCGCCCACGTTCTGCGGGCCGTAGCGCACCGAGCCGCCGCTGCGCACCACGTCGATCGACTGGATGTTGCCCAGGCTGATCGGTGCGAACGACATCTGTGGCTGCCCATAGGGGGCGAAGGCCAGCGGAATGCCGTCGAGCAGGATGGTCGAGCGCGGCGCGTAGCGACCGGTCAGTCCGCGCACGCCGATGTTCAGCGAGATCGCGCTGCCGGCCGAACCCGAGTTGTCGGTGGCCTGCACGCCCGGCACGCGGCGCAGCACGTCGGCGATGCTCGACGCGCCGCTGTCCTCGATCGCCTGGTGGTTGACCACGGTGCGCGCGCCCGCGAAGGTCTTCACGCTGTTCTGCAGGCCGCTGCCGAGCCAGTCGCCCGACACGTTGATGGTGTCGAGCACGGTGGTGTTCTGCGGCTCCTTCGGTTTCGGATCGGATTCCTGGGCGAATGCCGGCTCCGCGATCGACAGGCACGCGAGCGCGGCGAGCGCCGCGCAGCGGGTCAGGCGGGTGGTTTCGGTGAAATGGCGGCCAGTCCTTGCCATGATGCGATGTGTCCTGTTGTCGTGTGTCGAGATGGGTTGCCGCCGGATTCGCGGGTAGCGAACATGCCGGAAGTACGCACCGGATGCCGGGCTTATCGGCAAACGATGGGCGGAATTAGAATGAGAATCATGTTTATTTGTAAGCGGTTTGCTGCGTGTCCGACATGCTCGTGCGAGGGCTTCCGTAAGGGAAATGGCCGCGCCGGAACGGAGCGACACACGGGAAACAGCTAGGGGAATTGCGGTTCGGCGCTAGGCGTCGGCGGCGACGAGGGTGACGTCGCGCGCGCTTCGGGCTGAAGGTCGATGCGCTGGCTCACGCTGGCCGACACCCGGGCGGGCGTTGCGGGGCAAGCGTTTTCCGGCTGGCGGCACCTGGCTGTCGTGATCTCGACGAACTGGCTTGGCGCTCCCGGGACGGTCCGTGGACCGTGGTGGAAATCGAGGCTCCGGCACTATGCCATTGTTAATTTTTCGTTATATGAGTAATTTTGATGAAATCCATCTACTGGATGGATGAATCGTCCAATCGAGTGAAAACGATGCGTTTCGTTGTGCTCGCATCGATCTTTCAGACGATAGCGGGCCGGCGCGAATCGACCTCGGGCGCCTCGCCCGCTCAGGCGAAACGGGCCGCGATGTGCGCCGGGATGTTCTCCGGCGTGATCACCACCAGGGACGAACACGGCGCGATCGCGCCGGCCGGCAGCAGGCGATGGAAGTGCATCAGGTGCTGGCAGGCGGCGCGCAGGTCCTGGCGCAGGTCGTGGTGCAGCACCGCGTGCAGGCGTCCCTCGCGCAGCAGGCGGATATTGTCGCGATCGAGGTCGTGGCCGACGAAGCAGACCGGCGCCAGGCGCCGCGCCTCCAGCGCCGCGACGATCGCCGCATTGCCGCCGCCCATCGAATAGACCGCCACGATCTCGCGCCGCCTGCCGAGCGCGGCGCGCACGCGCTCGCCGGTGGCCGCGTCCAGCCCGTGGCCGCCGCTCGCGTCGATCAGGCCCAGCTTCGGGTAGCGGCTGCGCAGCGCGCGCCGGAAGCTGATCTCGCGTTCCTCCTCGCCGCGAAACCGCTCGTCGCTCAGGGTCACCAGCACCTTGCCGGAGCGCTCGCCCAGCCACTGCCCGATCAGCCAGGCCGCCGTCGCGCCGGCCACGCGGTTGTCGGGCCCCGCATAAGCCAGGCGCGCCGAGCCCGGCAGGTCGGTGAAGATCGTCACCACCGGGATGCCCTGCGCATGCAGCGCGGCGATCGCCTCGGCGATGGCGGGTTCGTCGCGCGCCTTGAGCAGCACGCCGTGGCTGCCGCGCTTGCCGATCGCGCGCAGCGCCTCCACCACCTCGGCGGTGCCGAGCGTCTCGCGCATCAGCAGGCGCGGGCGGAACACGGCCGGATGCAGGCCCGGCAGCTCGGCATCGAGCGCCGCGCCGATCTCGTCGGCGAAGCGCGCGGGCGCCTCCACCAGCACGTCGACGATCAGCTTGCGGCCGGCCGCATCGAGCTGCCGCGCCTGCTTCTCCAGTTCGCGGATCGCCTGCTCGACACGTCGCCGCGTGTGGTCGCGCACATGCGCCCGGCCGTTCAGCACGCGATCGACGGTGGCCGCGCCGACGCCGGCCTGCAGGGCGATTTCCTTGACCAGGAACTTGTGGGCCATGATTTCGGCGATCCGGATTTGAGGTGTTCTTGATGGATCGATGATAGTTCGAATCGATCGTGCATCGCTATACTCGTTTCGCATCACGATGCCTGCACGACAGGCGGGAGACGAAGCGATGACGAGCCGGGCGCAAGCGCAAGTATTCGACAGGATTCCGAATGGAGATGCCGAGCCGGAACCGAACTGGTTCAGCGAGGCGGGCTGCTCGCTCGAGGCCTTCGTCGCCGAACTCGGGCGCGGCGAGCGCGAGCATGGAAGGCCGGCGCGCGCCGGCGAGCTGCTGAGGCAGGTGCCGATCTACGATTGCCGCGACCTGCGCGGCGTGTGGCGCGATCGCGAGGCGCTGATGGCCTGGCAGGCCGAATGGGCCGAGGTGTTGCTGCACGGCGCGGGCGTGCTGGTGCTGGCCCATGCCTACGAGGACACGGCGCCGGTCGACGCCGCCACCGAGGTGTTCGAGGCGATCATCCACGCCGAGCGCGAGCAGGGCGGCGGCGGGGCCGATCACTTCGCGCGGGCCGGCGCGAACGACCGGATCTGGAACGCGCAGGAAAAGCTGTGCCGGCAGGCGCCCGAGGTGTTCGCGGCGTATTTCGCCAATCCCGCGCTGCGTGCGATCGCCGAGGCCTGGCTCGGGCCGGCCTACCAGATGACCTCGCAGGTCAACGTGGTGCGGCCCGGCGGCGCCGCGCAGCAGGCGCATCGTGATTACCACCTCGGTTTCCAGAGCGCCGAACAGGCCGCGCGCTACCCGGCGCACGTGCATCGCATGTCGGCCCTGCTGACGCTGCAGGGCGCGGTGGCGCATGGCGCGATGCCGGTCGAGAGCGGGCCGACCAAGCTGCTGCCGTATTCGCAGCGTTATGCGCCTGGTTATGTCGCCTGGCGGCGGGCCGATTTCCGTGCCTATTTCGAGGCCCATTGTGTGCAGTTGCCGCTGCGCAAGGGCGATGCGCTGTTCTTCAACCCCGCGCTGTTCCATGCCGCCGGCGAGAATCGCACGGCCGACGTGCAGCGCATGGCGAACCTGCTGCAGGTGTCTTCCGCCTACGGCCGCGCGATGGAGACGCTCGACCGGCGCGCGATGTGCGAGCGGCTCTACCCGGTGCTGCACGCCTGGCGCGCCTCGGGGCGGCTGGACGAGGCGCAGGCCGAGGCCGTGATCGCATCGAGTGCCGAGGGTTATCCGTTCCCCACCCGGCTCGATCGCGATCCGCCGCTGGGCGGCCTCGCGCCGGCCAGCCAGCAGCAGTTGCTGCGGCAGGCGCTGGCGGAGGACTGGACCGAGCAGGCGCTATCGGCGGCGCTGGCCGAACACGCCTGGCGCCGCGAAGCGTCCTGAAGCGCGGCGCTCAGGAGGCCGGCGTGGCGGGATTGACGGCCGATGCCGGCGCCTGGGCGGCGCTCGGCGCGGTGCCGCCGTGCGCCGTGCCCGAATGGAAGGACTCGAGTTCCGAGGACAGGCGCTGCGCGCGCGTGCCGTTCGGGTTGTAGTACTCCTCGACCGTCTTCACCCAGCGATTGACCGAGGGCACGTACCAGACCGCCTTGTAGAGGCGGCCGGTGGTGGTGACGGCCTTCTGCCCGCCGGCATGCGCGATCGCGGTGACGCCGTTGTTGTCGTGCACCACCGTGCTGCCGGCGACTTGCGTCGGCGCGAGGTCGGCCGTCCACTGGCCTTCGCCCTCGATCTTGATCGCATCGAAATGGCCGGCCGGCACGTCGATCGCCTCGTGGCCCACCACCCGCATCCTGGTGTCGTAGGTGCGCGAGCTCAGGCGCGCGTTCGGCTGCTGCTCGGTGAACTTGACCTCCCACTGCTTGCCGGTGCCGAGCGGGAACGCCAGCGGCCGGCTGACCACCTGCTCGGTGCCGTTGACATTGCGCGCGCGGCTCCAGTCGAGGCCCGAGATCGATTCGATCGGAGCCTGGGGGGAGTTCGCCGTCTTGGTCTCGACATAGATGTGATCGGCGGTGGTGCGCAGCGCGACGATGCTGTCGTGCGACTGGCGCCAGCCGTTCGGCCCGGTCTCTGCCGTGTTGATGTAGGTCCAGGTGTCGCCGGGCGTGATGGTCGGCGCGGGGATGCCGTCGGCGCGGCAGATCATCGGCGTGGCCAGCAGCGCCAGCATCCAGCTAGTCTTGATTTTCATGGGGAGGGATTCCCGGGTTGGTCTCGCCGCGATTCTAGTGGGCCGAGCTTTCGCTTGGCCTGCGATCGAGAGGCCCGGGAAGGGCCGGCGAAACGGCCTGCGAAACGGCCTGCGAAACGGCCCGCCGTTTCGTGTCAGCCGCGTGACATCGAGGGGCCGGCGCGGGATGGCGCTCGCCTGCTTCGAGACGATGCGTTCGCGGTGCCGCGCGCGTGGCGACGGAGCGATTCACACGCGCCGCGGCACGGCGCGGCAGGCCGCGCGCCGCTCCCTCAAGCCGAGATCCGGTGCCGCAGTTCCTGGTAGCTGCGCAGCCCGGCCAGGCCCAGTTCGCGGCCGATCCCGCTGAGCCCCAGCCCGCCCCAGCAAACCTGCGGGAAGATCAGCTGCGGGGTGTTGATCCACACCAGGCCCGCGCGCAGCGCCTGCGTATAGCGCCGCGCCGCGTCCGCATCGCGCGTGACGACCGTGGCCACCAGCCCATAGGCGGTGTCGTTGGCCAGCGCGATGGCTTGCTCGTCGTCGCGGAACGACTTCACGCAGGCCACCGGGCCGAACACTTCCTCGGTCCACAGCGGATTGTCGAGCGCGGGTTCGTCGATCACCACCGGCGCGCGGAAGAAGCCGTCGCCGCAAGCGGGATCGAGCCGGCCCTCGAAGGCGATCGCGGCGCCGGCGGCCAGCCCGGCCTCGAGCGCGGCGTTCACGCGCGCGCGATGCGCGGCCGAGATCAGCGGGCCCATCGCCACCTCGCTCAATTGCGGCGGCCCGACCACCAGCTCGCGCACCGCCGATTCGAAGGCGGCCATGAAGGCGCCATGCAGCGTGTGATGCACCAGGATGCGCGCGGTGGCCGAGCACATCTGCCCGGCATTGGTGAAGGCGCCGCCCACCGCGAGCGAGACCGCTAGCGCGAGGTCGGCATCCTCGCGCACCACCAGCGCCGACTTGCCGCCCAGCTCCAGCGTGAGGCGCGTCATCCGCTCGGCGGCCGCGCGCATCACGTGCCGACCGGCGGCGGTGCTGCCGGTGAAGGAAATCTTGTCGATGCGCGGATGCGAGCTCAGCAGCGCGCCCACCTCGGCGCCGCCGTTCACCACGTTGACGGCGCCGGCCGGCACGCCGGCCGCGTGCACGTGGGCGATCAGGCGATGCTCGACGGGCGAGCTCAGCTCCGAGGGCTTGAGCACCACGGTGCAGCCGGCGGCCAGCGCCGGCGCGAGCTTCCAGGCGGTGGTCACCATCGGGAAGTTCCACGGCACGATCAGCGCGGCCACGCCCACCGGCTGGTAGTCGCGCTCGGCCGCGATTTCGGCGCCGGGGATCGCGATCGATTCGGGAGAAAACAGCGTGGCCTGCTCGCAGAGTTCGGCGTAATAGCGGAAGGTCGCGGCCGCGTCGCCGACGTCGATGTCGGCCTCGACCGGCGGCTTGCCGCTGATCTCGCGTTGCAGCGCGGCCAGCGCTTCGCGGTCCGCCTCGATGCGATCGGCGATGGCGTGCAGCAGCCGGCCGCGCTCGGCGCTGGCCGTCGCGCGCCAGGCCGGCAGCGCGGCGCGGGCC
>NZ_VWWC01000373.1:0-1500 GCF_011753175.1 Burkholderia sp. Cy-637
CCGGTACCGCCGCCGCGCTGCCGCCCGAGCTCGCGCGCGTCACGCAGCAGCCGGTCGCGCAGCAGGCCGCCTGGCTCAAGACGGCCGCGCGCGACGGCACGCTCGAGAAGCTCGACGACGCGACGCTCACCGCCCTGTTCAGCGCGCTCGACCCGATGACGGTGCCCGCCTACATCGCGGCGGGCCCGAACGGCTACCCGTCCTACGAATTCACCATGACGCGCCAGGAGCGGCTCGGCGACAAGTGGGCCGACAAGCCCGATCACATGAGCGTGAAGATCACGCGCGAACCGCTGCGCATCTACGCGAAGTGGCTGCCTGACGGCGCGCATTCGGGCCAGGAAGCGATCTATGACGAGACCAAGCGCAAGGACGAAATGTACGGCCATCTCGGCGGCCTGCTGGGCAAGATCCCGCTATGGACCTCGATCACCGGCACGCTGGCGCGCGCGCAGTCGAATCACACGATCCGCGATCTCGGCACCGAGTACGTGACCGGGCTGTATCTGAGCGAAGGCAGGAAATACGAGGCCGCCGGCGTGAGCAAGCCGACCCGCATCGAAGCCAGGACCATCGACGGCGTGCGCGTGGTGGCCCTGACCTACGAGACGCCGACCGGCCGCCCGCAGTTCTATGCCAAGAAGGAAACGCTGGGCCTGGACCTGCGCCACCCCTATTTCCGCACCGTCGAGTCCTACGACAACGACGGCCGGATCTTCGAGCGGATCGTATTCCAGAAGATCACGCCGACCAGCTTCGACGATTCCGCCTTCGATCCGAAGAACCCCGACTACAAATACTGATCGAAGCGATCCGCACGGCCCGATGGCATGCCACCTTCATCCGGCCGTGCCGGCAGCCTCTCCGCCGGAGAGCACCACCGCGACAGTTCGTCACGTCGAACGGCTGGGCCCAGCCCTTGATTTATCGCATCGCCACCCCAATTTCCACTGTTCGGCACCGTCAAGGTGCAACGCATGGCGGGGATTCCGGCATCAACTTCGGGCCGCTCCCCGTCCCAGTGCAAAGCCGCCTGGCCGTCCGGCCGGCTCGCACTTCCCGCGCCAAAACGTCTATAGTGGGTAACGGTTCGACACAAAGGTCCACGTACGCTTCTCAATCGAACAGGGTAGAATCCCGCTCAAGCGCTCCGCCAGATAGCGCGGCGCATCCAAGCAAAACCCTCATCTGACGCCGGCTCAAGCCGCTTCTCAATGGCCAATCCTGCAGAATCCCATCCGCAAAACGACTTCATCAACGCAGCGCGCAAGGAACGCAAGCGCGTGGAAATCTACCTCGTCAACGGTATCCGCCTGACGGGCTGCATCGAGTCGTTCGACCAGTACCTGGTGATGCTGCGCACGCCCGTCGGTTTGCAAGGCATCTACAAACGCGCGATCTCGACGATCCAGCTCGACATGGGCGGTTCGCGCCCCGGCGGCGGTGGCGGCCGCGGCGGCCCCCGCACCGGCGGTGGCGGCGGCCATGGCGGGCACGGCG
>NZ_VWWC01000374.1:0-1443 GCF_011753175.1 Burkholderia sp. Cy-637
GCCGCGGCCGGCTCGCGCCATCTCGCCGCCGACGCGCCCGTGCCCGACCAGGGCGAGGCGCGTCGCGCCTACGCGCGCCTGACGCGGCGCCGCGCGCTGTGCCTGGTGGCGGTGAGCCTGCTGATCGCAGGCTCGCTGCTGTTCGACCTCGGCTCGGGCCCCTCGGGCCTGCCGCTGGCCACGCTGCTGCGCACCGTGTTCGCGCCCGCGCAGGCCGATCCGGCCAACCTCGTGATCGTCTGGCAGATCCGCCTGCCCTACGCGGTGATGGCGCTGGTGGTGGGCGCCGCGCTCGGCCTGTCGGGCGCGGAGATGCAGACCATCCTCAACAATCCGCTGGCCAGCCCCTACACGCTCGGCGTGTCGGCGGCCGCCGCCTTCGGCGCCTCGCTGGCGATCGTGCTCGACCTGACGCTCCCGCACATCCCGCAGACCTGGCTGATCTCGGCCAACGCCTTCGTGTTCGCCTTCGGCTCGGCGATGATGCTGGACCTGGTGGCGCGCTGGCGCGGCATGAGCACGGCCGGCGTGGTGCTGATGGGGATCGCGCTGGTGTTCTCGTTCCATGCGCTGGTCGAGCTGATGCAGTTCATCGCCTCGGCCGATGCGCTGCAGGGCCTGGTGTTCTGGACGCTGGGCTCGCTGGCGCGCGCCGACTGGCAGAAGATCGGCGTGCTCGCTGCGGCGCTGGCCGTGGCGCTGCCGCTGTCGATGCGCAATGCCTGGGCGCTCACCGCGCTGCGGCTGGGCGAGGAGCGCGCGGCCAGCTTCGGCATCGACGTGCGGCGCCTGCGGCTCGGCACCCTGCTGCGGGTGGCGGTGCTGTCGGCGCTGGCGGTGTCCTTCGTCGGCACCATCGGCTTCGTCGGCCTGATCGCGCCGCATATCGCGCGCACCGTGTTCGGCGAGGACCATCGCTTCTACCTGCCCGGCAGCCTGCTGTGCGGGGCGCTGATGCTGTCGCTGGCCTCGATCGCCTCCAAGCTGATCGTGCCGGGCGTGCTGATCCCCGTGGGCATCGTCACGGCCCTGGTGGGGATTCCGCTGTTCCTGGCGATCGTGGTGCGTTCGCAGGGAGCCGCGCAATGAAGGGGCTCGCGATCCACGGCGTGTCGGTGCGTTACGGCCGCCGCGAGGTGCTGCGCGAGCTGTCGGCGGGGCCCTTGCCGCGCGGCATGATCACCGCGCTGCTGGGGCCCAACGGCAGCGGCAAGTCCACCTTGCTGCGGGTGCTGGCCGGGCTCACCACCGCCAGCGCCGGGCGGCTCACGCTGGACGGCGAGACGCTCGCGCTGTCGGCGCGCAGCGCGCGCTCGCACAGCGTGGTCTACCTGCCCCAGGCGCTGCCGGCCGGGGTGCGCCTGCAGGTGCTCGAATCGGTGCTGGTGGCGCGCCGCGCCACGCGCGACGCGGCCTTGCGCGGCCAGCCGCCGGCCGGCGACC
>NZ_VWWC01000375.1:0-1379 GCF_011753175.1 Burkholderia sp. Cy-637
GCTGCCGCTGCCGCTGCGACCGGCGCACCGGGCGCACCGGGCGCATCGGGCGCGACGGCCCGCGCGGCGCCCGCCGGGTGTCGCGGCGCGATACCGATCGAGGGAGACGCGACCATGAGCGAGGTTCCGCCGAGCCTGCCGCTGCCGCCCGAGCCGTTCTCGGTGCAGGCCGCCGACGGCTTCGTGCTGCACGGCCATCAGTGGCGCCATCGCGCCGTCGATGCGACGCGCCCGGTGGTCGTCATCCAGTGCGCCACGGCGGTGCGCTGCCGCTATTACTTCCGCTTCGCCACCTGGCTGTTCGCCCAGGGTTTCGACGCGCTGGTCTACGACTATCGCGGCATCGGCGAGTCGCGTCCCGCCTCGCTGCGAGACCTGCGCGCCAACTGGCTCGACTGGGGGCGGCTCGACAGCGAGGCGATCCTGCAATACGTGGCGCGCAGCTTCCCCTGGCAGCCGGTCGACCTGGTCGCGCACAGCATCGGCGGCTTCACCTGCGGGCTGGCCGCCTCGAACGGCATGATCCGGCGCGCCGTGACGGTCGGCGCACAGACCGCGCACTGGCGCGACTACGGCAAGTGGACGCGCACCCGGATGCGGCTCAAGTGGCACCTGGTCATGCCGCTGCTCAGCCGGCTGTTCGGCTATTTCCCGGCGAGCCGGCTCGGCTGGATGGAGGACGTGCCGCGCGGCGTGGCGCTGTCGTGGAGCCGTAGCCGGCCGCGCTTCGAGGACACGTACACGCGCGCCCCGATCCTGGAGACGCCCGAGGAGCGGCGCGCCATGGTGGCGCGCTTCACGCGCTTCACGGCGCCGCTGCTGGCGATCAGCATCGACGACGATCCCTTCGGCACGGTTGCCGCCACCGAGCGGCTGCTCGGCTACTACGTGGCCAGCCCGATCACGCATCTGCACCTCGCGCCGCGGCGGATCGGAGTCGAGGCGATCGGGCATTTCGCGTTTTTCCACAGCCGCTTCGAGGCGACGCTGTGGCCGATCGTGCTGCGCTGGCTGCGCGAGGCGGCCCTGCCTGACGAGCCGCCGGGCGAAGTGCTGCGCCGCCCGGCGAGCCCGGGCGGCACGGCCGCGTATTCGCCCGGCGCAATCCGGTAAGATCGGCGGCTTCTTTCCCTGATCCGGCCGCGCGCCGGCTTCCCGCCCATGGCCATCGCTTTCGAGACCGCTTCCCCCTCGCCCCAGGCTTCGGCGCTCGCGCCGCATCGGCTGGTATCGCTCGCGGTGCCCGAGGCGGCGGCGCGCGCGGGCGTGCGGCTGTGGCGAGTCGATTTCGCGTTCGGCACGCCGCTCGACGCGCCGGCCTACGCGTCGCTCGATGCGGCCGAGCGAGCCCGCGCCGCGCGCTTCCTGCGCGCCGAGGA
>NZ_VWWC01000376.1:0-1329 GCF_011753175.1 Burkholderia sp. Cy-637
TCGGCTGCGCCGCGCCTTGCGCCTTGCGCTGGTCGCGCGCATCGGGCGCGCGCATCGCCACCGTGGCGGTGCGGCCCGCGATCATGCGGAAATCGTCGGGCACCTCGTCGAGCGCGACGCGCACCGGAATCCGCTGTGCCAGCCGCACCCAGCTGAAGGCCGGGTTGACGTTGGGCAGCAGGTTCGCGCTCTGGGTGCGGTCGCGATCCTCGATGGCCGCCACGATGCTCTGCACATGGCCGCGCAGCGGCCGCGGCTCGCCCATCACGCTGATGTCCACCGGCTGGCCGATATGGATGCCGTGCAGCTTGGTTTCCTCGAAATAGCCGTCGACACGGAACGAATGCTGGTCGACCACCGACAGCACGGCGCGGCCGGCCGGCACGTATTCGCCCACGCGCGGCGCGCGGTCGTTCAGGTAGCCGTCCACCGGGCTGACGATGGTGGTGCGCTGCAGGTTCAGCTTCGCGGTATCGACATTGACCTGCGCGTCGGCCAGCGCGGCCTCGCCCTGGTCGACGCGGGTGCGGCTTTCCTCGAGCTGCTCGCTGGCCACCAGGTTGCCGAGCTTGAGATTGCGCGCGTATTCGCGCCGCGCCTGGGCCAGCGTCGCCGCGCGCTGCTCGAGCGTGGCCTGGGCCAGGCGCAGCGCGAGCGTGTAGCGCGCCCGGTCAATCACGAACAGCACCTGGCCCTGCGAGACAGCCTGGTTGTCGACCACCCGCACCTCGGTGATCAGCCCCGACACGTCGGGCGCGACCTGGATCACGTCGGCGCGCACGTGGCCGTCGCGGGTCCAGGGCGAGAACATGTAGTAGTTGATGATGCGCCACAGCACGAGGCCGGCGACGACCACCACGATCAGGGTCAGCAGGATCTGCCCCGCCGAAAACCAGGTTCTTTTCGCGTTCACGTTATTGGGTTCTTGGTGTTGTCAGGTAGCCACGAAATGATGGGAGGCGATCACGACGCCGGCCAGCACGAACACGTAGATGCCGAGGTCGAAGATCGAGCGATGCCAGACGAAGCGGTAGATGCCGGTGCGCGTGAGCAGCGCGCGCACCGCGATATTGATCAGGTAGGCGATCAGCATCAGCACCAGCGGTGCCGGCACGAACACGCCGAAGATGTCGAATTCGCCGATCATGGTCGCGAGGAAATGGGCATGGTGTCGTCGGGATCAGGCGCGCGGGGCGCCGGGCGCGGCGGCGGGCGGCAGCGCCTGCATCAGCGCGGGATTGAGCGACAGGCGCAGGCCGACCAGCGCATGCAGCGCGTCGCGCAGCCCGCGCTGCAGCGCGGCAGCGGGGCGCGGGGCGCGGGACGCGG
>NZ_VWWC01000377.1:0-1398 GCF_011753175.1 Burkholderia sp. Cy-637
GCCACCGGCCGCACCACCGGCCGCACCACCGGCGACACCACCGGCGACACCACCGGCGACACCACCGGCGACACCACCGGCGACACCGGCGGCGGCACGCGCGGCGGCGAGCCGCCGCCGGGGCTGGCCGAGGCGATCCATTCGGCCAGCGTCTCGCGCTGCCGCATCGCGTCGGCATGGCCGAGCGCGATCAGCTCGCGCGTGAACTCCGCCTCGAACAGCAGGTAGCTCGCGAACGAGGCGCCGGCCGGCTGGTTGCCGCCCATCGCGCCGAGCAGCGCGCGCACCGTGGCCGGCAGCCGCCGCAGATGCTTGGCGGCGATCAGCTCGATGCGCTCGGAAGGCGCGATCGCCAGCACGTCGACATGGCGCCAGCCGCTCTCGGGCTCGACCTGGCGCGGCAGGTGCTCGACCACGCGGTTGACGTGCTCGATGTGCTCGATGTCGGTGCCGATCGAATCGAGGAACACGCTGGCCAGCACCTGCTGGCCGATCTGCGCCAGCGACGGATAGGCGCTCGCGTGCCCGTTCGCCGCCGGCACCTCGGGACGCGCGGCGGCCGCGCCGATCACCACGATCCGGTCGCCGCCGAAATGGATCGCCGGCGACAGCGGCGCGATCTGGCGGATCGAGCCGTCGCCGAAATACTCGATGCGCCCGTCGATCACTAGCGGCACCGCCGGAAACACGAAGGGGATCGCCGAGGAGGCCAGCAGGTGCGCGGCCGACAGGTCGACCATCCGCGCCGTGCGCTGGGCGCGCCGCCAGGCGTGGATCGGCTCGCTGCCCTCGTAGAAGGTCAGGTGGCGGCCGCTGGTGTAGCTGAGCGCGGTGATCGACAGCGCGTGCAGCTTGCGCGCGCCGAGCATCTGGCCGACCCGGTGGAAGTTCAGCTCGCGCTGCAGCAGGTGGGCCAGTGGCGCGTTATCGAGCAGCGCGCGCGGCGAACGGCGCGCGGCCCAGCCCAGGCTCATCGCGGCCAGCCAGCGCGCCCCCGCGGCGGCCACGCCGAGCCAGTCGGTGCGGTAGATCATTTCGGCGCGCAGGTGCTCCCAGAACGAGAGCAGGCGCGCGGCGCCATGCGGGAAGTCGTCGGCGTGGCTGGCGATCGCGGCGGCGTTGATGGCGCCGGCCGAGGAGCCGCAGACGATCGCGAAGGGCAGCTCGCGGCGGGTCGGCTCGACCTCGCGCGCGATCTCGGCCAGCGCGGACAGCACGCCGGCCTGATAGGCGGCACGCGCGCCGCCTCCCATCAGAACGAGCGCGAGCCGCATGCGGGCCTCAGTCGGTGAGGGCGCAGCGCATCACGGGCTGCGCTTGCGCGAGGATTTCGCGGCCGGCGGCGCTGCGTCGTGCGCATCGTCCGGCGCCTCGGGCGCCGCCGCGCGCGGCTTGGGC
>NZ_VWWC01000378.1:0-1343 GCF_011753175.1 Burkholderia sp. Cy-637
TGCCAGCCGGTGCCGAGCGCCGCGGCGGTCTCCAGCGCGCGCCGGTACCCGCGCTCGATCGCGTCGGGCGGCAGGCCGCGCAGGTCGTGCGCGAGGCGCGGGCCGTCGAAGGCGTCGGGGAAGGCGATCGGCGAGGCGACCCGGCGCAGCAGCGCGTGCTCGTCGACCAGCCAGGGCGCGCGCAGGTCCCACCAGCGCAGCGAGCTGAACACGCCGTCGAAGCCGGCGCCCTCGAAGGCGCCCAGCGCCTCGCGCGCATGGCCGGGGATGCCGGCGATCCAGCGCACGTCGTCGAGCTCGCCGTGGCGCGAGCCCAGCCAGGTACGCCACCATTCGGCCGGCAGGCGCTGCGGCGCGTCGACCAGGAAGCCGGCCAGGCCGGTTGCCGAGAGCGTCGCGAAGCGGCCGTGCCACCAGCCGGCCAGCGCCTCGCCCACCTCGGGGCGCGCGATGTCGGCATAGGCGAGGGTCTGTTCGAAGGCGGCCGTGCGCGGATCGATGCGCGCGTCGTCGTGCTCGCGCTCGATGTACCAGTCCGGCGCGCCCCGGCGCAGCGGGTGCTCGACGGCGATCCGGTCGACCGTCACGTCGAGCATCAGCCGCAGGCCGAATTCGCGGGCCTGCTCGACCAGCCGCGCGAGCGCGTCGCCGGTGTCGAGCCGGGTGGCCAGGGCTTCGTGCGGGCGATCGTGGTCGGCCACCACGCGCGGGTGGCCGGCGCGGCCGGTGGTGTGGAACGCGCCGACCAGCACGTGATCGAAGCCCAGCCCGGCGATCCGCTCGAACCAGGCGGGCCAGGCATCGAGCGGGCCGACCAGGCGCGCGTCGACGAAGTAGAGATGCGGGGAGAAAGCGGTTGCGGTTGAAGGTGCCATCGGGCCGTCCGTTGCGCTGGGCAGGCGGCGGTTGCCGGCTGCCAGCGGGGGAGCGCAACGGCCGTGCCCGCGGCGGCGCGGCATGCCATGCGCCGGCCCGTGCGCGCCGCATTGGTCCCGGCGCCATGCGCGCTGTAGTTTCGGCCGGCGCCTGTAGTTTTTACAGCGAGTGGGGTGCGACGGGATTTTTTGGCATCGCCCCGCCGTTCCTGACATTTTTGTTACACCTCTTACGGACGCCGATCCCGGGCGTTACAGCTTCCTTTCGATCGCTTGGCTACACTCAGCGCCATTGGTTCACGCAACCCCGTACTTCAACGAACAAGAGCGTTCATCATGGCGAACACACTGATCAAACTCGTCGCGGTCGCGGCCCTGGGCGCCGCCGTTTCGATGCCGGCCCTCGCGCGCGGCGACCTGAACAATGCGCTGGGCGGCGCGCTCGGCGGCGTGGCCGGTGCCGCGCTC
>NZ_VWWC01000379.1:0-1007 GCF_011753175.1 Burkholderia sp. Cy-637
CGCCGCGCCGGCTGCCTCGGGAGCGCCGCTTGCCGGCGCCGCCGGCGGCTCGGGCAGTCCCGGCGGCTCGGGCAGCGCCGCCAGCTCGGGCGGCACCGGCAGCACCGGCAACAGCAGCGTGGACAACACCAACTCCGAGCTCGAAAGCGCGATGGCGCAGACCCAGCAGAAGGACCCGACGCTCTACGCGAAGACCATGAAGGACGCCCAGAGCGGCAACGGCAACGAACTCGTCAAGGACGAGCTGCAGGCCTACAAGGAAGGCGCGATCAGCAAGGACCAGGCGATCAAGGAGGTGCAGGGCGCGCAGGGCCTGGCGAACCAGAACGGCGGCGGCAAGATCAACAAGGACGTGCGCAACCAGGCCGAGCAGGCGCTCGGCGGCAACTACATCGGCAAGGGCCAGACGCGCGTCGAGCACGCCATCGTCAAGGGGCTGGAGAGCTTCACGCCGCTGGGCGCGATCATCAAGGGCGCCAAGGACAAGACCGCCAAGGCCGGCCCCGAGAACATCATCCAGGCCGGCCAGGCGGTCACCCAGCAGGCCTCGCAGACGGCCATCCAGCACATGCAGGAAGCCGATCCCGAACTCGCCGCCAAATTCCAGCAGGATGCGCAGAAGGGCGACGGCAACGCGATGGTCGACGACATGGTGCAGTTGAAGGGCGAGGAGCAGGCCGGCCAGGTGCCGAACAGCTTCAGCGACCAGGACGCGCAGATGCTCGGCAGCCAGGTCGGCAACTACGGCAAGGGCAAGGTCAATGCGCAGGAAGAGCAGAAGTTCACCGACACGTTCGGCGCCGACACGCTCTATCGCGGCTCGACGCGCGGCGCGAAGCTGTTCGACAAGGTCGAGAACACGGTGGGCGGGATCATGGGCAAGGTGGTCGAGCCGGTGACCGATACCGTGGGCGGGGTCGACAAGCTGGTGCATGGCGACATCAAGGGCGCCTTCAAGGAGTTCGGCAACGCGCTGGGTGCCGCCGCCACCGACGCGGCCATGGTGG
>NZ_VWWC01000380.1:0-1328 GCF_011753175.1 Burkholderia sp. Cy-637
CGGGTTCGGCGCGCGCCGCCCCTCGGCGCTGTCGGGCGGCCAGCAGCAGCGCGTCGCGCTCGCGCGCGCGATCGTGGCGCGCCCGCGCGTGCTGCTGTTCGACGAACCGCTGTCCAACCTCGACCCGCAACTGCGCGCCTCGCTCGCCCTCGAGATCCGCGAGCTGCTGGCCCAGCTCGGCACCACCGCCGTCTACGTCACGCACGATCGCGCCGAGGCCGACACGCTGGCCCACCGCATCGTCGAGCTGGCCCAGGGGCGCGTGGCGCGGGTCACCCAAAATTCATGGAGCCGGTAGTATGCTCACCACCATTTCCAAGACCGTCCTTACCCTTACGCTGGCCTTCGGGCTTTCCCAATCCGTGCACGCTCTCACCGTCTATACCGCCGGCCCCGGCAATCTCAGCAAGAAACTCGCGCAAGGCTTCGAGCGCAAGACCGGCATCAAGGTCGACCTGTTCCAGGCCACCACCGGCAAACTGATGGCCCGCGTCGAGGCCGAAGCCAGCAATCCGCACGCCGACGTGCTGATCTCGGCCTCCTGGGATACCGCCCAGGATCTCGACCAGCGCGGCTGGCTGGCGCCCTACACCAGCCCGAACGCCGCCCACGTGCCGCCGATGTTCAAGACGCCGAACTACGTGGCGCAGGGCATCTCGGCGCTCGGCATCGTCTGGAACACGCGCACCGGCAAGCCCGAGCCGCACGACTGGAAGGACCTCGCCGCGCCCGCCTATCGCGACCAGGTGAGCACGCCGAACCCGGCGCTCTCGGGCGCCTCGCTCGACCTGCTGCTGGGCCTGCAGGACCGCCTCGGCGAAGCGGCCTGGAGCCTGTTCGACAGCCTGCACCGCAACGGCATGGTGGTGCTCGGCCCGAACGCGCAGGCCATCAACCCGGTGCTGCAGGGCGCGAAGTCGGCGGTATTCGGCGCGGTGGACTACGTCGCCTACGGCGCGGCCGCCACCGGCGAATCGGTCAAGGTGATCTTCCCGAGCAGCGGCACGGTGATCGCACCGCGCCCGATGATGATCTTCAAGACCTCGAAGGCACCGGCCGACGCGCGCGCCTTCGTCGACTACGTGCTGTCCGACGAGGGCCAGCAGATCGTGGCGGCCGCCTACCTGATCCCGGCACGCGAGGACGTGAAGTCGCCCCGCCCCGGCCTGAAGGATCTCAAGCTGCTGCCGATCGACGACGGCAGCAACAAGACCTCGCGCGCCGAGGTGCTCAAGCGCTTCAACGCCCTGTTCGGCGAGCACTGATGGCGACCGTGCTCGCGCGACGCGCCGCCCGGCCGGACGCGCGGGGCTCGGGCCGCGCCGGCC
>NZ_VWWC01000381.1:0-1235 GCF_011753175.1 Burkholderia sp. Cy-637
TGACAAAGCACCGGCTGCCGTGCCCGCCACCGACGACAGGCCGCCCGCCGCCGCGCCGAGACCGCCGGCCAGCGCGCCCGCGCCATTCGACAGCGCACCGGCGACAGTGCCCAGACCACCGCTCAGCGCGCCCGTTGCAGTGCCGGCGACCGTCGTCAGGCCACCTGCCAGCGACGAAGCGCCTGTGCCCAGCACGCCAGAGACCGCGCCAAGCCCGCTCGACAGACCACCCGCCACCGCGCCAGCGCCACCCGACAGCGCGCCGGCGGCAGTACCGAGGCCGGTCGACAGACCGCTGACGACCGTTCCGGTCACCGCGCCCAGGCCGCCCGTCGCCGAACCGAGACCGCCCGCGACTGCACCGAGACCACCGGCAAGCGCACCGGCGCCGCTCGACAGCGCGCCTGACACCGTGCCGAGGCCACCGGCGAGCGCACCCGCACCGCTCGACAGCGCACCGGTCGCGGCACCCAGGCCATTCGACAGACCGCCAGCAACCGTGCCGGCCACCGTGTTCAGGCCGCTCGTCGCCGAACCCAGGCCACCAGCGACGGCACCGAGACCACCGGCCAGCGCACCCGCGCCGCTCGACAAAGCGCCCGTCGCGGCACCCAGACCGCTCGACAGGCCACTCGTCACCGTGCCAGCCACCGTGTTCAGCCCGCTCGTCGCCGAACCCAGGCCGCCAGCGACGGCGCCGAGACCGCCTGCCAGCGCACCCGCGCCGCTCGACAAAGCGCCCGTCGCGGCACCCAGTCCATTCGACAGGCCGCTGGCAACCGTGCCGGCCACCGTGTTCAGGCCGCTCGTCGCCGAACCGAGGCCGCCAGCGACGGTGCCGAGACCACCGGCCAACGCGCCCGTGGCGGCACCCAGCCCATTCGACAGGCCGCTCGTCACCGTGCCGGCCACCGTATTCAAACCACCCGCCGCGGCACCCAGGCCACCGGCCAGCGCACCCGCACCCGATGCCAAGGCGCCCGATGCCGCACCGAGGCCACCCGCGACCGTCCCGGCCACCGTATTCAATCCCCCCGTCGCGGCACCCAGGCCGCCGGCCAGCGCACCCGCGCCCGATGCCAGCGCGCCCGATACCGCGCCCAGGCCATTCGACAGGCCGCCCGTCGCGGCGCCGAGGCCCGTGGTCAGCGCGCCGGTGGTCGTGCCCAGACCCGTCGACAAGCCGCTGACGACCGTGCCCGCGACCGCGTTCAGGCCACCCGCCGCCGCGCCCA
>NZ_VWWC01000382.1:0-1301 GCF_011753175.1 Burkholderia sp. Cy-637
TGCGAGCACGACCGCCTCCCGCACGACGGGATATTCCGCGAGCCGGGCCTCGATCTCGCCGAGTTCGATCCGGAAGCCGCGGATCTTGACCTGGAAGTCATTGCGGCCGAGGTATTCGATATTGCCGTCGGGCAGGTAACGCGCGAGATCGCCGGTGCGATACATGCGCGCTTCGGCATCACCGGCGAAGGGATCGCGCACGAAGCGCTCGGCGGTGAGTTCGGGGCGGTTGAGATAGCCGCGCGCGACGCCCACGCCGCCGATATGCAGCTCGCCGACCGCGCCCAGCGGCACGGGCTGCCCGTGCTCGTCGAGCAGGTAGATCCGCGTATTGGCGATCGGGCGGCCGATGGGGACCGTCGAGCCGGCATAGTCGGGCGGGCAGGTCCAGGCGGTCACGTCGATCGCGGCCTCGGTCGGCCCGTAGAGATTGTGGATCCGCGCGGCGGGCAACAAGGCCTGGCAGCGCCGGATCGCGGCAACGGGCAGGGCCTCGCCGCTACAGACGAGCCGCTGCAGGGAGGTACAAGCCTGGACCCCCTCGGTGCCCAGGAAGATATTGAGCATCGAGGGAACGAAGTGGGCGGTGGTGATGCGCTGGCGGCCGATGAGCGCGATCAGGGCTTCGGGGTCGCCCTGTATGCCGGGGGCGGCGACGACGAGGGTGGCGCCGTTGAGCAGGGTCCAGAAGAATTCCCAGACGGAGACGTCGAAGCCGAAGGGGGTCTTCTGCAGGACGCGATCGGAGGCATCGAGTGCGTAGGCGCGCTGCATCCAGTCGAGGCGATTGACGAGCGCGTGATGCTCGTTCTGTGCGCCCTTGGGCTTGCCGGTGGAGCCTGAGGTGTAGATGACGTAGGCGAGGTGTCGCGAAGTCAGGTCCGGCACGACGGGGTTGCTCGTGGGGCGCTCGGGCAGCGGCGCGTCGGGGTCGAGCCCATGACGCCCGTCGAGCGAGTCCTGGCCGAGGGCGGCCCGGCCGGCGTCGTCGAGGAGCACGATGCCGGGATCGGCATCGATGAGGATGTGAGCGAGTCGCTCGCCGGGATAGGCGGGGTCGAGGGGGACGTAGGCGCCGCCGGCCTTGAGGATGGCGAGCAGTCCGACGACCATGGCGCTGGAGCGTTGAAGGCAGATGCCGACGCGGGAATCGGGTTGCACGCCGAGGGCGATGAGCTCGTGCGCGAGCTGGTTGGCGCGCTCGTTGAGCTGGGCATAGCTGAGGGTTTGCTCCTCGAAGACGAGGGCGACGGCGTCGGGCGTGCGCTCGACCTGCTGCTCGAATTGCTGGTGAAGGCAGA
>NZ_VWWC01000037.1:0-48211 GCF_011753175.1 Burkholderia sp. Cy-637
CGCCCGGCTCGGCGGCATGCCGGCGGCGCGCCAGCGGGCGGCCCGATTCGCTGGTCGCGGCGCGGCTGAGCCTGGCGGCCGGGGCTGGCGCGGGCGAGGCGGCCGAAGACTGGGCGGCCGCGGAAGGGGCCGGCGAGGCCGGGGCCTCGCCGGCGGTCCGGGGCAGGGCCGAGGTGGATGCCGAGGCAGCCGATGCCGACGCAGCGGCCTTGGCCTGCGCCGGCTGCGTCGCGCCGTTCGCAGACGCGCCGGCCTTGCCAGGCGCGGCCGCGCCATCCCGCGGCGCGTCCTCGGATGCTTCGAGCCCGCCGCCGAGCGCGGCCATCAGCGAGGCGTGCGCGGTGAGCCGCTCGGCCTCGATGCGGGTCTGGCTCTCCTGCGCGCGCAGCAGTTGCGACTGCGCCACCAGCACGTTCACGTAGTCGGTCAGCCCGCGCTTGAAGCCCTGGTGCGAGAGATCGAAGGTGCGGCGCGTGAGGGCCACCGAGCGGGCGGCGTCCTCGCGCTGCGTGTCGAGCGAGCGGATCCGCACCACGTCGTCGGCGATATCCTTGAGCGCCGAGACCAGCGTCTGGTTGTACTGGTCGACGGCCTCGTCGTAGCCGGCCGAGGCGGCGCCGAGCTGCGCGCGCAGGCGCCCGCCCTCGAAGATCGGCAGCGTGATGGCGGGGCCCGCCGACCAGCCGCCGTTCATCGAGCGCAGGAAGCCGGCGAAGGCCGAGCCGACGCCGAAACCGCCCAGCGAGGCAAGCAGGTCGACATTCGGGTAGAACTGAGCCTTGGCCACGTCGATGCCGCGCGCCTGCGCGTCGACCAGCCAGCGCGCGGCCACCACGTCGGGGCGCCGGCCGATCAGTTCGGCGGGCAGCGCGGAGGGCAGGCTGGCCGGGGTATCGAGCGCGAGCTTGGGGCGCGTCAATGTGTCGCCCGCGCCGGGGCCCTTGCCGGCCAGGGCAGCGAGCTGGTGGCGGCCGAGCTGCACCGCCTCCTGGTAGCTGTCGATCTGGCGCGAATAGTCGGGCAGCGGCGACTCGGCCTGGCTCAGTTCGAGCTGGGTGCCGATGCCGGCGCGCAGGCGCTTCTGCGCGAGCTGGATCAGCTCGTTCTGGCGGTCGTAGGTCTGCTGCGCGATGTCGAGCAGGGCAAAATTCTTCGCGAAGTCGATATAGGCGCGCACCACGTTGACCTCCAGCTCGAGGCGCGCGGCGCGTTCGTCGGCGGCCTGGGCGCGGGCCGAATCGAGCGCGCGCTCGGCGTTGTTCTTGTCCTTGCCCCAGAGATCGAGGTGGTAGGACAGGTTCAGCGTGCCGGTGTTGTTCCAGCTATTGGTGTTGGCGAGCGTGCCGGGGCCGTAGAAATAGTCGTCGGGCCAGTGCTTGCGCTGCAGGGCCAGTTCGCCGTCGAGCTGCGGGAGTTCGTCGGCGTGCGCGATGCGCGCCACCGCCTGCGCCTGGCGCACGCGCGCCTGCGCGGCGGCTAGCGACGGATTGCCGGCCTGGGCGGCCGCGATCCAGCCGTCTAGCTGCGGGTCGCCATAGGCGCGCCACCAGTCGGCGCTGGGCCAGCCCGCGTCGCGGTTGGCCGCGCGGATCGCGGCGCCCGCGTCCAGCGTGGCGGGGTCGACGCGCGTTGCTTGCGGTGCAACATTGCCCATGCTCGCGCATCCGGCCATTGTTAATGAGAATGCAAGAACCGCAAGTGCGAGCGTCCCTTTTGTTACCGGAGACTGCACGATTTTCTCCCGTTCGGATAAAGATGATTCGGAAGCGATTATATTTTTTCGCTTATTGATGGATAAGCCGGTAAGGGTGCAAGGAATCTTTACGTATCTTGAGATAATATTGCCGCGGCTCTGTGCAACAATCTGCCCGCATTGAAGGGGGAATCAGTATGGATACGCTTCAGAACATGCGTGTGTTCATGCGCGTGGTCGATGCGGGCAGTTTCACCGCGGCCGCCCAGCAGCTCAATTCGACGACCGCCTACGCCTCGCGGGCGGTATCGGACCTGGAAGCGCACCTGCGCACGCGCCTTCTGAACCGCACCACGCGGCGCATCGCGCTGACCGAGGCCGGCGAGCGCTACCTGCAGCGCTGCGAGCAGATCCTGGCCTATGTCGACCAGGCCGAGGCCGAGGCCAGCGACGCGCATGCGCGGCCCTCGGGCAAGCTCAAGGTGCATTGCATGACCAGCATGGGCCAGCACTACACGGTGCCGCTCGCGGCGCGCTACCGGCAGCGCTACCCGGACGTGCAGGTGGACCTGACGCTGGCGCAGCGGCTGCCCGACCTGCTCGACGAGGGTTTCGACGTGTCGATCGTGGTCGGCCGCGAGCTGCCCGATTCGGGGCTGGTGTCGCAGCGGCTCGGCGAGACCTTCAGCGTGGTCTGCGCCTCGCGCGACTACCTGGAGCGGCACGGCGTGCCGCGCCGGCCGAGCGATCTCGACGCCCACACCTGCCTGGGCATGGTGGCGCCCGGTTTCCAGTGGGACGAATGGACCCTGCTCGGGCCCGAGGGCGACGAAACCCTGTCGGTGGCCTCGCCGCCGTTCAGCGTGAATGTCGCCGAGGCGCTGGCGGTGGCGATCCGCGAGGGCATGGGCGTCGGCGTGCTGCCGCTCTATACGGCGATCACCGGCCTGCGCAATGGCGACTTCGTGCGCGTGATGCCCGAATACCGCTCGCACGTGATGAATATCTACGCGCTTTATCCCTCGCGCCAGTATCTCGACGCGAAGATCCGCACCTGGGTGGATTTCATGCGCGAATCGCTGCCTGCCACGCTCGAGGCCGACATCACCGCGCTCGAGCAATTCACCCACGAAACCTGAATAGAGGGGAGCATCGAAAACCGCTCGGGCACGCCTGAACGGCGGCCTGACGTTTCTTTGCAGTGAGGCAACATTTTTTTACGCTTGAAACGCGCGGGGTTTGCTACTGTTGAGTCATCGAATCGACGCACTGACTGACGGAGAAAGGCAATGAACGCGCACTGGGTGATGTTGGGTCTCGCGGCCGTGATCGGCTGGGCAGGTATCGTGGCGGCGCGCGATCTGCTGCGCGAACGGATGCAGCGCCAGTTGGTGCCGATTCGGGTGCGTCGTGATGCGCAGCGCTTCGATGCGCGTCGGTCGTCGCGCTACTGAGCCGGGCGCGATACCGGTTCGAAGATGTTTCAGGCTGTGACGGCGGCGGGTGGACCGGGAAGTTGGCCGGCCTGAGCGGCGTCGCGGCGGCAGGGTCCTGCCGGATTGGAAAGACGGGCGTGCTTCTCGCATGCCCGTTTGTCGTTTACGGCGCGGCTTCGTCCCTCAGGCTGCCAGCGTCACCACCTTGTCCCAGGCAAAGGCCGGATTCTCGCGCTCGCCCGTCCTGCGCCGGATATAGCCGCGCGGATTGCAGACCACGCGCGTGCCGCTCGCCGCGGTGTAGTCGAAGGACGTATGCGTGTGGCCGTGGATCCACAGATCGACGGGCGGCGCGACCAGGCTTTCCAGGTCGGAAATGAAGCCGGCCGAGACGATTTCGTTCGCGTAGCGCTCGGCCAGGCTGTCGCGATGGGGCGCGTGATGGGTGACGACGATGGTCGCGCCGGCCCAGGGCCGGGCCAGTTCCGCCGCCAGCCAGGCACGCGAGGCGCGATGCAGGTCCAGCGTGTCGGCGGGCGTCAGCGCCCGCGAGGCTTGCGCCGCGAGGGCGCCGCCTGCCTCGCCGGCGCCGCTGCCCGGTGCCCAGTCCACCTGGATCGCGCCGTTGAAATCGAACATCGCGCGGGCGCAGGCGGTCATCGCCTCGGCGCGGCGCGCCTGGTCGGCGCCATATAGCTCGAAATCGGTCCAGAGCGTGGTGCCGAGCACGCGAAAGCGTCCATCCGGCGCGTGGTAGACGCCGCGATTGAGGTAATGGACCTGGTCGAGCGTGCGCGCCGTGTCGCGCATCGCGGCCTCGAGCGCGCCGAAATCGCCGTCGTAATACTCGTGGTTGCCGGGCACGTAGATCACCGGCACCTCGGCGTCGAAGGTTTCGGCGGCCCAGCGCAGGCCTTCCGCGTGATTGTGGATATCGCCGGCCAGCACCACCAGGTCGGCCGCCGCGCCCGGGATCGCCTCGGGGGTATTGCCTTCGAGATGGAGGTCGGACAGCACGCGCACGCGGATCGACATGGGGGCTCCTGGTGACGGTCGCGGTATCGAAGGGGGGAGGGGCGGCAGGGCGGGGGCGCGTCCGGCTGCACGCGCGGCGCCGCCTGCCGGGTCAGCGCAGCACCTTGCCCGGGTTCAGCAACTGGTGCGGATCGAGCGCGCGCTTGAGCGTCTTCATCAGCTCGATCTCGACCGGCGACTTGTAGCGCTGCGCGTCGTCGATCTTCAACTGCCCGATGCCGTGCTCGGCGCTGATCGTGCCGTGGTGACGATGCACGTTGTCGTAGACGACGCGATTGATCGGCTTCTGGAACTCGGCCAGGAAAGCCTTCGGGTCGCCGCCCTCGGGCGTCTGCACGTTGTAGTGCAGGTTGCCGTCGCCGAGGTGGCCGAAGGTGACCATCCGCGCGCCCGGGGCGACCTGCTGGATCGCCGCGTCGGTTTCGTCGATGAAGCGCGCGATCGAGGAGATCGGCACGGCGATGTCGTGCTTGATGTTGAGCCCCTCGTCGGCCTGCGCGAGCGGGATGTGCTCGCGCAGGTCCCAGAACGCGCGCGACTGCGCCAGGTTTTCCGCCACCACCGCATCGACCACCAGCCCCGCGTCGAAGGCCTCGGCCATCATCGATTCGAACAGCGCGCGCGCGTGTTCCTCGCTCTCGTTGTCGGACAGCTCGAGCAGGACCGTCTGTGCATGGGTGGTCGAGAACGGGTAGCGCAACTGCGGATAATGCTTGCCGACCAGCCGCATGCAGAAATCGGACATCAGCTCGAAGCCGGTCAGCAGCGGGCCGGCGCAACGCTGGGCCAGTGCCAGGAAGTCGAGCGCGGCATGCGGCGATTCGAGCGCGGCGAGCGCCGTGACCTGGGCGGCCGGGCGCGGATGCAGCTTCATCACGGCGGCGGTGATGATGCCCAGCGTGCCCTCGGCGCCGATGTAGAGATCGCGCAGGTCGTAGCCGGTGTTGTCCTTGCGCAGGCCGCGCAGGCCGTGCCAGATCTCGCCCTGCGGCGTGACCACCTCCAGGCCCAGGCACAGCTCGCGCGTGTTGCCGTAGCGCAGCACGGCGGTGCCGCCGGCATTGGTCGAGAGATTGCCGCCGATCGTGCAGCTGCCTTCGGCGGCCAGGCTCAGCGCGAACAGGCGCCCGGCTTCCTGCGCGCGCGCCTGCACCTCGGCGAGGATCACGCCGGCCTCCACCGTGATGGTGTTGTTGTGCGCATCGAGCTCGCGCACGCGATTCAGGCGCGCCAGGCTCAGCACCGCCTGGGTGCCGCTGTCGTCGGGCGTGGCGCCGCCGGCCAGGCCGGTGTTGCCGCCCTGCGGCACGATCGCGACGCGGTGCTCGGCGGCCAGTTTCACGATCGCCGCCACCTCGTCGGTGCTGCCGGGGCGCAGCACCGCGCAGGCCGTGCCGCGGTAGCGCTTGCGCCAGTCGGTCAGGAACGGCGCCGTGTCGTGCGCGTCGCTCAGCACGTGGTCCGCGCCGATCGCGGCGCGGCAGGCATCGAGGAAGGCGGAGGAGGTGGTCATCGCGGGAGTCTCGAAGGGGAAGGGCGCGGCATCAGGGGCGGCGGCGCCGCGCGGATTTTGTATTGTCGCCTGCCTGGGCAGGCCTTGCGCCGGCCTTGGGGCGATCGGCTCCAGCCGGCGCTTCGGCAAGTGTCGCGTTCTGTCTGGCCGCTTGCTTCGCCGCGCGCTTGAAGGGCGCCACATAGGCCAGCGCGGCCGCGAAGAAGCCGGCCGCCAGCAGCAGCTCCAGCCAGCCGAGCCGCGCCGACAGTCCGCCGTCGGTCATGCCGCGCACCACGCCCTCGGCGACATAGAGCAGGATCAGCATCGAGGCCCATTGCAGCGTGTACACGCTGCGCCGCCACACGCCCGGCAGCATCAGCGCGAGCGGCACCGCCTTGAGCATCAGGGCCGAGCCGCCGGGGCGCAGTGGCGCGAGCCACAGCTCCCAGGCGATCGACAGCGCGATCAGCGCGACCAGGCAGCCGGCCGCGGCCAACGCGAAAGCGGGGCGGGCGGCGGCCGGGGCGCTCATTGCGGATCGGCCAGGCGCAGCGCGGCGCGTGCCAGCCGGTTGCCGAGCGCGACGGCCAGCGTCTTCTCGTCGACCGAGATGCCCTGGCGCGAGGCCGGCGCGCCGCTGCGCGCGTGATGCGAGGCGCCGTAGGGGGTGCCGCCGCCGTCGGTGGTGGTCAGCGCGCTTTCGGTATAGGGGATGCCGACGATCAGCATGCCGTGGTGCAGCAGCGGCAGCATCATCGACAGCAAGGTCGATTCCTGGCCGCCGTGCAGGCTGCCGGTGGAGGTGAACACGCAACCGGGCTTGCCGGCCAGCGCGCCCGACAGCCATTGCGGCGTGGTGCCGTCGAGGAAATACTTGAGCGGCGCGGCCATGTTGCCGAAGCGGGTCGGCGAGCCGAGCGCCAGGCCCGCGCATTCCTCCAGGTCGCGCAGCTCCGCGTAGGGCGGACCGTCGGACGGAATCTCGGGCGACGTCGCCTCGCAGACGGTGGACACGGGCGGCACGGTGCGGATCCGCGCCTGCGCGCCGGGCACCGCGTCGATGCCGGCGGCGATCGCCAGGGCCAGCTCGCGCGTCGCGCCGTGGCGGCTGTAGTAGAGCACCAGGATGTCTTTCATAAGCCTCTTGAGTGAGCGGCTATTATAGGGGGTGCGACCGCCGCGACGCGTGGCGGCACGCCTGCAGCCCGAAGGAGAAAGCCGTTGCCGAAGCTGAGTGTTGATCTGGTCACGATCCGGCGTCTTGCCCGATTCGCCGCGAAGCGCGGTGCCGAGGACCGTATTCCGCAGGTCGCGGGCAGCCTGACCTTCACCACGATCCTCGCGGTGGTGCCGCTGGTGACGGTCGCCTTCGCGCTGTTCACGGCCTTCCCGATGTTCTCCTCGTTCCAGTCCTCGCTGCAGGGCTTCCTGGCCGACCACCTGATGCCGGCCCAGATCAACAACCAGATCTTCAAGTACCTGAACCAGTTCTCGGCCAAGGCCAAGGGCCTGACGACGGCCGGCCTGATCGTGCTGGTGGTCACCTCGGTGATGACGATGATGACCATCGAGTCGGCCTTCAACGTGATCTGGCGCGTGAGGAAGTCACGGCCCTTCGCGCAGCGCGTGCTGGCCTACTGGGCCTTCATCACGCTGGCGCCGCTGCTGTTCGGCATCAGCCTGTCGATCTCCTCCTACCTGTTCACCAAGTCGCTGGCGATCGCCGGCACGCCGGCCGCGACCACCTCGGTCGAATGGCTGCTGACGGCCGCCTCGCTGCCGCTGACGGTGCTGGCCTTCACCCTGCTGTATGTCTATCTGCCGAATTGCACGGTGGCCTGGCGCGATGCCGTGGTGGGCGGGATCTGCGCGGCGATCGCCTTCGAGCTGGCCAAGCGCGGCTTCGGTTATTACGTGCGGCGCATCCCGACCTACACGGCCGTCTATGGCGCCTTCGCGGCGGTGCCACTGTTCCTGCTGTGGATGTACCTGAGCTGGCTGATCACGCTGGCGGGGGCGATGGTGGCCTCGGCGCTGCCGGTGATCCGGATCGGGCAGTTCCACCGGGTCGCCTATCCGGGCAGCGACCTGCTCGACGCGCTGGCCCTGCTGGCGCGCCTGGCCGACGCGCAGGAGGCCGGCAAGCCGGGCCATTCGGCCGCGCGCCTGGCCGTGATGGTGCGCTGCGGCATGGAAACCGCGCAGCGCTTGCTGGCGGCGATGGAGGATCGAGAGTGGGTCGCGCGGCTGGAGGGCGGCGACATTGCCGTGTCGCGCTACGTGCTGCTGGCCAATCCCGAGCGTTTGACGGTGTCGCAATTGTTCGACGCCTTCGTGGTCGATCGCGACGAGCTGCTGTACCAGGTGCAGCGCGGCCGGCCCTCGATCGACGGCGAGCGGCTGGTGGCGGCGCTCACGGGCGAGCGGCTGGGGGCGACGCTGGCGCAGTTGCTGGTGAAGCGCGGCGAGGCGCTGGCGGAGGAGCGCGGCGAGCAGGCCGGCGCCGCGGCCGCGGCTCCGCCGAAAACGGCCTGAGCGGGGCCTGAAAGCTGTCCGGGTTTTCGGCTGGCGGCCGTCGCGGCGGTTCGGCGCCGCGGGAAATGCACACGGCCCGCGATCGACCGCCGGTGCCGCACCCGACCGAGGCGCGGACCTTACAAGGAGATTCGACCCAGGCAGATGTCCTTGAACATCACCCAGTCGCCCATCAGGCTGTAGATCGGGTGCCGGAAGGTGGCCGGGCGATTCTTCTCGAAGAAGAAGTGGCCGACCCAGGCGAAGCCGTAGCCGCAGACGACGGCGGCGGGCAGCCAACCCCAATGGCCGGTCGCCACGGCCATCGCGAGGCAGCCGATCACGCCCAGCGAGCCGACGAAATGCAGGCGGCGGGAAACCAGGTTGCGGTGTTCGTTGAGGTAGAACGGGTAGAACTGCGCGAAATTGGCGAAATGTTCGCCCTGGGCGGTCTGGCTCATGGCTGTCTCCCGCGGGCGGCATGCCCGTCGCGACGCAGGCTTCATTGTGCGGCGAGGGACGCCGGTCCGCAACCGGCCGCGGCATCGCCCGAACCCGCCGCCGCGCGAAATATTCGACCCGGCGCATCGCCCGCGGCGGCTTGTGCGGCGGGCCGCGCGCTTTCCTTTTGATGGGCTTTCCGCTAGCATCGGAAGCCGGTTAAGTACCATCCAGTTTTTGGGGGCAAGAATGCGCGTCAGCGATATTCTGAAAGTCAAGGGCAACACGCTGTACACGGTGACGCCCGATATGCCGCTGCGCGAGGCAGTCGACACGATGGCCGAGCGCGATATCGGCTCGCTGGTCGTGATGGAGTATGGCGACCTGGTCGGCATCCTGACCTTCCGCGAGATCATCCTGCGGCTGAAGGAAAACGGCGGCGCGATCGGCGACGTGCAGGTCCGCAAGGTCATGGACGATCCGCTCACCTGCACGCCGGAAACGGACGTCAACGAGGTGCGACGGATGATGCTCGAGCGTCACGCGCGCTACATGCCGGTGCTCGAGAAGCGCGTGCTGATGGGCGTGATCTCGTTCTACGACGTCGCCAAGACGGTGGTGGAAGCGCAGAGCTTCGAGAATCGCATGCTCAAGGCCTATATCCGCGACTGGCCGCCCGAGCCGGACGGCGAGGTCCACCACAAGCCGGTGGCGAGCTGAACTGAATCATCGGCGGCGCGATGGCGTTCGCCGCAAGCCGCCGCGGCGAACCGCGCGGCGCCGACATTCCCGGTGCGCTGGCGAGCCGCGCATCCTTCCACGGCCGGTATGCGCGAGCGTGCCGGCCGTTTTCGATCCGACACTGACCGCGCGTGCGGCGTCGCAGCCGCGCGCCCCGAGCGCATGAGCGATTCAACACACACCAATACCGAACGGCGCAACGAACGCTACGCCCACACCTCGCAGTTCGATCTGCTTCGTCAGCGGCGCTTCGCGCCATTCTTCGCCACGCAGTTCTTCGGCGCGCTGAACGACAACGTCTTCAAGATCGGCTTCACCTCCCTGATCACCTACCAGAGCGCGAAATTCAGCGGCGTCGACCCGAAGACGGCGGCCTTCCTGATCTCGGCGGTGTTCATCCTGCCCTTCATGCTGTTCTCGGCCACCTCGGGCCAGATCGCCGACAAGTACGACAAGGCGCGGCTCACGCGCTTCGTGAAGAGCTTCGAGATCGCGCTGATGCTGGTGGGCGCGGCCGGCTTCGTGACCCATACCGCGGCGCTGCTCTATCTCTGCACCTTCATGATGGGCATGCATTCGACGCTGTTCGGCCCGGTCAAGTATTCCTACCTGCCGCAGCACCTGAGCGACCAGGAGCTGGTGGGCGGCAACGGGCTGGTCGAGATGGGCACCTTCATCGCGATCCTGATCGGCACCATCATCGGCGGCGCGGCGGCCGGCATCGACGGGCGCGGCGAGCTGCTGCTGGCGGGGAGCTGCGTGCTGATCGCGGTGATCGGGCGGGGCGTGGCCTCGGGCGTGCCGCACACGCCGGCGCCACAGCCCGAGCTGAAGATCAACTGGAACCCGGTTTCCGAAACCTGGCGCAACCTGAAGTTGGCCGGGCAGAACCGCACCGTGTTCCTGAGCCTGCTGGGCATCTCCTGGCTGTGGTTCGTCGGCGCGACCTTCCTGACCTCGTTCTTCGGCTTCGCCAAGGACGTGCTGTCGGCCAATCCCGACGTGGTGACGGTGCTGCTGGCTACCTTCTCGATCGGCATCGGCCTGGGCTCGATCCTCTGCGAGCGGCTCTCGCGGCGGCGCGTCGAGATCGGCCTGGTGCCGCTCGGCTCGATCGGCATCAGCGTGTTCGCGATCGACCTGTATTTCGCCAGCCACGCGCTGCCGGCCCAGACGCACCTGCTCAGCGTCGGCGAATTCCTCGGCCAGGCCGCCCACTGGCGGGTGCTGGCCGACCTGTTCCTGCTCGCGATGTTCGGCGGTTTCTACAGCGTGCCGCTCTATGCGCTGATCCAGAGCCGCAGCGCGCCGACCCACCGCGCGCGGATCATCGCCGCCAACAACATCCTCAATTCGCTGTTCATGGTGGTCTCGGCGCTGATGGCGATGGCGCTGACCCACGCCGGCGTCGGCATCCCGGGCCTGTTCCTGGTCACCGGCCTGCTCAACGTGCTGGTCGCCACCTATATCTACTCGCTGGTGCCCGAATTCCTGCTGCGCTTCGTGGCCTGGGTGCTGGTGCATACCTTCTACCGGATCCGGCTGGTGCATGCCGAGCGGATTCCCGAAACCACCGGGGCGGTGCTGGTCTGCAACCACGTCAGCTATGTCGACGCGCTGGTGATCGCCGCGGCCAGCCCGCGGCCGATCCGCTTCGTGATGGATCACCGGATCTTCCGCACGCGCTTCGCGAGCTGGGCGTTCCGCCACGCCAAGGCGATCCCGATCGCGCCGCGCCACGAGGATCCGGCCATGCTGGAGCGAGCCTACGCGGCTTGCGAGGCCGCGCTGAAGGAGGGCGAGCTGGTCTGCATCTTCCCCGAGGGCAAGCTGACCAAGACCGGCGACATCAACACCTTCCATCACGGCGTGAGCGAGATCCTGCGCCGCGTCGAGGCGCCCGTGGTGCCGATGGCATTGCGCGGACTGTGGGGCAGCTGGTTCTCGCGCCATGGCGATGCGCGCTGGCCGAGGCCGATGCGCAAGGGCGCGATGAGCCGGCTGACGCTGGCGGTCGGCGAGCCGATCGCGGCTTCGGCGGCCACGCCCGATATGCTGCAGCAGGCGGTGAGCGAGCTGCGCGGCGCGCGCAAGTGAGGCGGGGCAGGGGCAGGGCCTTGCGTGCCGGCCCGAGTCGTCGCGGGCGAAAGCTTCATGAAAGCGGGGCCGGTCGCGCGGCCGTCCCCGGCGCGGCGCGCCTCCCGCGATGGCCGGAGCGGCTGGCATAATAGCGGTTTCCCCGACTTTTTCTCTGGAACGGCTCCCCATGTCCGGCAATACCCTCGGCAAGCTTTTCACTGTCACGACCTTCGGCGAATCGCACGGTCCCGCGATCGGCTGCGTGATCGACGGCTGCCCGCCGGGAATGGAGCTGACGGAAGCCGACATCCAGCTCGAACTCGATCGCCGCAAGCCGGGCACCTCGCGCCACGTCACGCAGCGCCAGGAGCCGGATGCGGTCGAGATCCTCTCGGGCGTGTTCGAGGGGCGCACCACCGGCACCCCGATCGCGCTGCTGATCCGCAACACCGACCAGCGCAGTAAGGACTACGGCAATATCGTCGAGACTTTCCGCCCCGGCCACGCCGACTACACCTACTGGCAGAAATACGGCATCCGCGACTATCGCGGCGGCGGCCGTTCCTCGGCGCGCCTGACCGCGCCGATCGTCGGCGCGGGCGCGGTGGCGAAGAAGTGGCTGCGCGAGCGCTTCGGCATCGAGGTGCGCGGCTACATGAGCGCGCTCGGCGCGATCGAGGTGCCGTTCGTCGACTGGTCGCATGTGCGCGAGAACCCGTTCTTCGCGCCGAACGCCGAGATCGTCCCGCAGCTCGAGGACTACATGGACGCGCTGCGCAAGGATGGCGACTCGATCGGCGCGCGCATCGACGTGGTCGCCTCGGGCGTGCCGGTGGGCTGGGGCGAGCCGCTCTACGACCGCCTCGACGCCGATATCGCGCACGCCATGATGGCCATCAACGCGGTGAAGGGCGTGGAGATCGGCGCTGGCTTCGCCAGCGTCGCCCAGCGCGGCTCGGAGCACGGCGACGAGCTGACCCCGCAGGGTTTCGTCGGCAATCACGCGGGCGGCATCCTCGGCGGCATCTCGACCGGCCAGGACCTGACCGTGTCGATCGCCATCAAGCCGACTTCCAGCATTCGCACGCCGCGCCGCTCGATCACCAAGGCCGGCGAGCCGGCCGTGGTCGAGACCTTCGGCCGGCACGACCCCTGCGTGGGCATTCGCGCCACGCCGATCGCCGAATCGATGCTGGCGCTGGTGCTGATCGATCATGCGCTGCGCCATCGCGCGCAATGCGGCGACGTCGTCACCGACACGCCGAGGATCGCGCCGGAAGCGCCGTAATAGAGCAATACACCAGGGCCGGTGCCGGGCAGGGTGCCCGGCACCGGCGACAATGAAAAAAGGGCATCGCGATTCACTTCGCGATGCCCTTTTCGTTTGCGGCCAGCACGGATGCCGGCCGATCTCGCTTACATGTTCGGGTAGTTCGGGCCGCCGCCGCCTTCCGGCGTGACCCACACGATGTTCTGCGTCGGATCCTTGATGTCGCAGGTCTTGCAGTGCACGCAGTTCTGCGCGTTGATCACCAGGCGGTCGCTGCCGTCGTCGTTCTTGGTGAACTCGTAGACGGCGGCCGGGCAGAAGCGCGCCTCGGGCCCGGCATAGGTGTGCAGGTTCACGTTGACCGGCACGCTGGCGTCCTTCAGCGTCAGGTGGGCCGGCTGGTTCTCCTCGTGGTTGGTGTTCGAGATGAACACCGAGGAGAGCCGGTCGAAGGTCAGCTTGCCGTCGGGCTTCGGATAGCTGATCGGCGTGCACTGCGAGGCCGGTTTCAGCATCTCGTGGTCGGCGTGCTGGTGATGCAGGGTCCAGGGCACGTTGCCGCCCAGCACCTTCTGCTCGAGGCCGACCATCAGCGTGCCCAGGTAGAGCCCCTTGGCCATCCATTGCTTGAAGTTGCGCGCCTTGTAGAGCTCGGTGTGCAGCCAGGATTGCTTGAAGGCTTCCGGGTAGGCCACCAGTTCGTCGCGCTCGCGGCCCGCCTGGACCGCCTCGAAGGCCGCGTCGGCCGCCAGCATGCCGGTCTTGATCGCCGCGTGGCTGCCCTTGATGCGCGAGGCGTTCAGGAAGCCCGCGTCGTCGCCGATCAGCGCGCCGCCCGGGAACACCGTCTTGGGCAGCGACACCAGCCCGCCCGCGGTGATCGCGCGCGCGCCGTAGGACACGCGCTTGCCGCCTTCCAGGAACTTGCGGATTTCCGGGTGCGTCTTGTAGCGCTGGAATTCCTCGAACGGCGACAGGTAGGGGTTGCTGTAGCCGAGCCCGACCACGAAACCGACCACCACCTGGTTGTTGTCCATGTGATACAGGAAGGAGCCGCCGTAGGTGTCCGAGGCGAGCGGCCAGCCGGCGGTGTGGATCACCAGGCCCGGCTTGTGCTTGGCCGGGTCGATCTCCCACAGTTCCTTGATGCCGATCCCGTAGGCTTGCGGGTCGCTGTTCGCGTCGAGCCGGAACCGGTCGATCAGCTGGCGGCCCAGATGGCCGCGGCAGCCCTCGGCGAACAGCGTGTACTTGGCATGCAGCTCCATGCCGAGCTGGAAGTTCTCGGTCGGCTCGCCGTCCTTGCCGACGCCGAGATTGCCGGTCGCCACGCCCTTCACCGAGCCGTCCTCGTGATAGAGGATCTCCGCGGCGGGGAAGCCCGGGAAAATCTCGACGCCCAGCGCCTCGGCCTGCTGGCCGAGCCAGCGCGTGACGTTGCCCAGGCTGATCACGTAGTTGCCGTGGTTCTTGAAATTGTCGGGTAGGGCCCAGTTCGGCACCGACTTGGCGCCGCTCTCCGAGAGGAACAGGAAGCGGTCCTCGCTCACCTCGACGTTGAGCGGCGCGCCCTTTTCCTTCCAGTCGGGGAATAGTTCGCCGATCGCGCGCGGGTCCATCACGGCACCCGACAGGATATGGGCGCCGATTTCCGAGCCCTTCTCGAGCACGCAGACGTTGATCTCGCCGCCTTTGCCGGCCGCCAGCTGCTTCAGGCGGATCGCCGCCGACAGCCCGGCCGGGCCGCCGCCGACGATCACGACGTCGTATTCCATCGATTCTCGTGGACCGTATTGCTCGATGAGGCTTGCGGGGGTCATTGGCGTTCCTCTAACCGTTAGAATGCTTTTTAATTGGGAGCGTATTGTCGGCCAAATAAAACGGTTGCCGCAACAGAATGCGGCTAGATTAGCACGATCGTTCTATTTATATGATAAGGTTCACGCCCGGCAGCAAGCTGCGTGCCGGGCCATCCAGCAAGGAGCAGTGATGGGTCGTTCGATCAATCTGGAAGGCAAGGTGGCGATGGTGACGGGCGCGTCCAGCGGCCTGGGCCAGCGTTTCGCGCAGGTGTTGTCGGAAGCGGGGGCGAAGATCGTGCTCGCCAGCCGCCGGGTCGAGCGCTTGAAGGAATTACGCGCCCAGATCGAGGCGGCGGGCGGCGCGGCGCATGTGGTCTCGCTCGACGTGACCGATCATCAGAGCATTCGCGCGGCGGTCGCGCATGCCGAGACGGAAGCCGGCACGATCGACATCCTGGTCAACAATTCCGGCGTCTCGACCATGCAGAAGCTGGTCGACGTGACGCCCGAGGATTTCGGCTACGTGTTCGATACCAACACGCGCGGCGCGTTCTTCGTGGCCCAGGAAGTGGCCAAGCGCATGATGATGCGCGGCAATGGCCACGGCAAGCCGCCGTACCGGATCATCAACATCGCCTCGGTGGCGGGCCTGCGCGTGCTGCCGCAGATCGGCCTGTACTCGATGAGCAAGGCCGCGGTGGTGCACATGACGCGCGCCATGGCCAACGAATGGGGGCGCCACGGCATCAACGTGAACGCCATCTGCCCAGGCTACATCGATACCGAAATCAATCATTACCTGTGGGATACCGAGCAGGGCCAGAAGCTGCAGTCGATGCTGCCGCGGCGCCGGGTCGGCAAACCGCAGGATCTCGACGGCCTGCTCTTGCTGCTGGCGGCCGACGAGTCGCAGTTCGTCAACGGCTCGATCATCTCGGCCGACGACGGATTCGGGCTCGCATGAAGCGGTTGTTTGTCTGTCGTGGGAAGCAGTGAGATGAGCGAGTACGTACCCGTTTTCGAAATGTCGATGCCGATCCGCTGGGGTGACATGGACGCGTTCGGCCATGTCAACAACACGGTCTATTTCCGCTACATGGAGCAGGCCCGGATCTCCTGGTTCGAGCAGTTGGGCATCGCGGGCGGCAATGGCGAGGGGCAGGGGCCGGTGATCGTCACCGCCTCGATGGAGTTCCTCAAGCAGCTGCACTACCCGGGCGACGTGATCGCGCGGATGACGGCCGCCAAGCCCGGCCGCAGCAGCTTCGACACCGGCTTCGAGCTGAGCCGCGCCGACGATCCCAGCCAGCTCTACGCGCGCGGCAACGCGCGCTGCGTGTGGGTCGACTACGCGCTGGGCAAGTCCACGCCGCTGCCGGAGCTGCTGCGCGAGACCATCGAATCGGCGCTGCGCCAGCGCGTCGCGTAAGCCGGCGCTCCTTCCTTCGCGCCGCGGCCGGCGTGCCCGATGCGGCACGCCGGCCGCGGCCTCACTGGCCGAGCAGGCGCTGCATCAGCTCGGCGGTGTTTCCCGTTCCGTACTTGCGCATCAGCCGCGCCCGGTAGATGTCGACCGTGCGCGAGCTGATCTCCAGCACCCGGCCGATCTGCTTGCTGGTCTTGCCGGTGGCCAGTTGCGCGGCGATCTCGCGTTCGCGCGGCGTGAGCTCGACGGCCACCCGGCGCGTCGCGCTCAGATCCTCGAAGGTCCAGATGCCGTCGGCCAGCGGCGCGGCGCGGTCCAGCGCGCGCCCGGTCACGTGGCACCAGAACAGGTCGCCGTCGGCGCGCTTCATGATGCGATCGTCGGCATAGCTGCCGGTCGCGCCCATCACCTTGGTGATCCGCTCGCCGATGCGCTGGAATTCGTCCGGCGAGGGGTAGAGCACGCGATACGACTGGCCGATCAGGTCGGCGCGCTGGCAGCGGAACATGGTGGCCAGCGCGTCGTTGCAGTCCTCGATCACGCGGTCGCGCGACAGCACGAGCCCGATCGGGGCGAGATGGAAGGCGGTCTGGTAGTCGAGTTCGGGCATCGGGCGGAAGTGGTCGGGCGCGTTCCCCGCGCCTGCGGCGAACGCTTATGTATTTTTGCGTATTGTGCCGCATCGGCCGGCCATCGTACCCTTTCCAGCAGTGACTCCCCCGGTGGCCGGCCTTCAAGGCAGGGTCATCGAGGCCTGTCTAGAATGATGCGGCGGGTTCGTCGCGCATCGCGAACCGGTTCGGCTGGTTTCCATAGAGGAAGGGACAGAAACATGAACAAGATCTACCCAGGCGCGGCTGCCGCGCTCGAGGGCATCGTCGCGGACGGCCAGACCTTCGCGGTCGGCGGCTTCGGCCTGTGCGGCATCCCCGAGGCGCTGATCGCCGCGCTGCGTGACAGCGGCGTGAACGGCATCACCTGCATCAGCAACAACGCCGGCGTCGACGGCTTCGGCCTCGGCCTGCTGCTCGAGACGCGGCAGATCCGCAAGATGATCTCGTCCTACGTGGGCGAGAACAAGGAGTTCGAGCGCCAGTACCTGGCCGGCGAGCTCGAGCTGGAATTCACGCCGCAGGGCACCCTGGCCGAGAAGCTGCGCGCCGGCGGCGCCGGGATCCCGGCCTTCTTCACCAATACCGGCTTCGGCACCGTGATCGCCGAGGGCAAGGAAACGCGCCAGTTCGGCGACAAGCACTACGTGCTGGAACCCTCGCTGACGGCCGACGTCGCCCTGGTCAAGGCCTGGAAGGCCGACAAGTCCGGCAACCTGATCTATCGCCGCACCGCGCGCAACTTCAACCCGATGTGCGCGATGGCGGGGCGCATCACGGTGGCGGAAGTCGAGGAGATCGTCGAGAACGGCGAGCTCGATCCGGATCACATCCATACGCCGGGGATCTTCGTGCAGCGCCTGGTGCTGAACGCGACGCCGGAAAAACGCATCGAACAACGCGTGGTGCGCGCAAAAGGAGACTGACATGGCTTGGAATCGTGACCAGATGGCCGCGCGCGCGGCGAAGGAACTGCAGGACGGCTTCTACGTGAACCTCGGCATCGGCCTGCCGACCCTGGTGGCCAACCATGTACCGGCCGGCGTCGAGGTCTGGCTGCAATCGGAGAACGGCCTGCTCGGCATCGGCCCCTCGCCGACCGAGGAGGAAATCGACGCGGACCTGATCAATGCCGGCAAGCAGACCGTGACGACCCTGCCGGGCTCCTCGATCTTCTCCTCGGCCGATTCGTTCGCGATGATCCGCGGCGGCCACATCAACCTGGCGATCCTCGGCGCGATGCAGGTCAGCAAGAACGGCGACCTGGCGAACTGGATGATCCCCGGCAAGATGATCAAGGGCATGGGCGGCGCGATGGACCTGGTGGCCGGCGTCAAGCGCGTGGTGGTGCTGATGGAGCACGTCGCGAAGGGCGACCAGCACAAGATCCTCGAGGAATGCAACCTGCCGCTCACGGGCGTGGGCGTGGTGGACATCATCATCACCGATCTCGGCGTGATCGAGGTGACCGAGGCCGGCCTCAAGCTGGTCGAGCTGGCCGAGGGCGTGAGCGTCGACGAGATCAAGGCCAAGACGGGCGCGCCGCTGGACGTCAGCGCCGTGTCCTGAGCGAAATCGAGGTCGTTCCGGTGTCGCCGCCCGGCGACGCATGCCGGTGAGCAACGCCCCGCGATCGGTTCGACGCGGGGCGTTTTGTTTGGGTTGGCCTTGTGTGTTGCGTGCCGTATGTGCTCGCCGCCGTCACCGAGGCCGCGCCCGGTTCCGGGCGCAAGCCGCGATCGAAGCGGTTTAGAATCGACCCGGTCTGCGCGCGGGCCGTTCCGGGCCCGCCGGTCCGCCGGCCCGGCCGGCCCAACGCGAGGACGCGTCGATGCCCGATTCCCTTCCGCCTTTCGCCACGCCGCGCGAGCGCCACCTGCAATGCGCGAGCCCGGCGGGCCTGCACCGGCTCGCCTATACCGAATGGGGCGATCCCGACAACCCGCGCGTGCTGGTCTGCGTGCATGGACTGACGCGTTCCGGTCGCGATTTCGACCGGCTCGCGCTGGCGCTTGCGGATCGCTATCGCGTGGTCTGCCCCGACGTGGCGGGCCGCGGGCGCTCGGGCTGGCTGGCCGATCCGCGCCTCTATGGCCTGCCGCAATACGTGGCCGACATGGTCACCCTGATCGCGCGGCTCGATGTCGAGCAGGTGGACTGGTTCGGCACCTCGATGGGCGGCCTGATCGGCATGCTGCTCGGCGGGCTTCCCGGCACGCCGATCGCGCGCATGCTGATCAACGACGTCGGCCCGCGCATCGAGCCCGACTCGCTGACGCGGATCGGCGAGTACCTGGGCAAGGACGTCCATTTCGAATCGGAGCAGGCCGGCATCGACCATCTGGCTTCGCTGGCGGCCTCGTTCGGGCCGCTGTCGGGAGAGGAATGGCGCGAGATCAATGCGCCGCTGCTGCGCCCGGATGCCGAACAGGGCGGCTGGCGCGTGCGCTACGACCCGCGTATCGCCGAGCCGTTCCGCGCCACCACGCCCGAGCAGGCGGCGGCCGGCGAGGCGGTGCTGTGGCGCTCGTTCGAGGCCTTCGCCGGGCCGGTGCTGGTGGTGCGCGGTGCCGAATCGGACCTGCTCTCGGCACGGACCGTCGAGGACATGAGGGCGCGCGGCCAGGCCGTGTCGAGCGTCGAGATTCCCGGCGTCGGCCACGCGCCGGCCTTCCTCGATCCGGCACAGATTACGATCGCCTGCCGTTTTTTCGACCAGGACGCGTCATAATATGCAGTTCGGCCGCAGCGCCCCGGGCGAATCCCGCCCGAGGCGCCGGCCGCCTTCCTTCATCACTTTCCGGGAATTTCCATGGCAGTCATCCGTCACCACGTCGGTCCCCGTCTTTCCGAAACCGCGGTCTACAACGGCACCGTCTACCTCGCCGGCCAGATCGCCGAGGACACGAACCAGGACATCAAGGGCCAGACGCAGGAAGTGCTGGGCCATATCGACCGCCTGCTGGCCGAAGTGAACAGCGACAAGGCCAACCTGCTGTCGGTGCAGATCTACATCACCGACATGGCCAATTTCCCGGCCATGAACGAAGTCTGGGAAGGCTGGGTGGTGCAGGGCGCCACGCCGCCGCGCGCGACCGTCGAGGCCAAGCTCGCGAACCCGGCCTGCCTGGTCGAGGTGGTGGTGGTCGCCGCCCAGAAGAGCTGAGCCGTTTCGTGATTTTCCTGCCGGTCCGTCGATGAATCTCGATTCCGTTTCCGCGGCCACCGCGTCGCCCGAGTTCGAGGACGTGCTCGCCTTCGTGCGCGAGTACGCGGGCGAGGCCTGCCTGTCCTCGGGCGAGCGGCTCGTCGATCACGCGGCCGGCACGGTGGCGCTGATGCGCACGCTCAACGTCGATCCGCAGGCGGTGCGCGCCGCCGCGCTGTTCGCGCTGACGCCGCACCTGAGCGATCCCGAAACCGAGATCGCGCAGCGTTTCGGCGAGGAGGTCGCCCGGCTGGTGGCCGACGTGCGCAAGCTGCTGCGACTCGGCACGGTCAGCCTGATGGCCGCCAAGCAGGTGCCCGAGGGCAATCGCGACGCGCAGGCCGAGCGCCGCGCGCAGATCGAGGCGCTGCGCAAGATGCTGCTGGCCTTCGCCCAGGACATCCGGGTGGTGGTGATCCGGCTCGCCTCGCGCCTGCAGTCGCTGCGCTATTACGCGGCCGCCAAGATCGAGCCGCCGCCCGACGTGGCGCGCGAGACGCTCGAGATCTACGCGCCGCTGGCCAACCGGCTCGGTATCTGGCAACTGAAGTGGGAGCTCGAGGATCTCGCCTTCCGCTTCGAGGATCCGGTTACCTACAAGCGCATCGCCAAGTTGCTCGACGAGAAGCGCGTCGAGCGCGAAGCCTATGTCACGCAGGCGATCGCGCGGCTCGAGCAGGAGCTGGCCGCCGCGCAGATCCCGGCCGAAGTCAGCGGCCGGCCGAAACACATCTACAGCATCTGGCGCAAGATGCGCGGCAAGGAGCTCGATTTCTCCGAGCTCTACGACGTGCGCGCGTTTCGCGTGATCGTCCCCGACATCAAGGATTGCTATGCGGTGCTGGGCATCGTCCATCATCTTTGGCAACCGGTGCCGCGCGAGTTCGACGACTACATCTCGCGCCCCAAGCCGAACGGCTACAAGTCGCTGCATACGGTGGTGATCGGCGACGACGGTCGTGCCTTCGAGGTGCAGATCCGCACCCAGGAGATGCACCGCTTCGCCGAGTACGGCGTGGCCGCGCACTGGCGCTACAAGGAGGCCGGCACGCGCGGTTACGGCGGCCAGTTCTCGGCCAGCGACAAGTACGACGAGAAGATCGCCTGGCTGCGGCAGTTGCTGGCCTGGAAGGACGAGATCGCCGACGGCTCGCCCGAGAGCGCCGGCAACGAGGCCTGGGCGCAATTGCGCGAGACCTCGCTCGACGACGACCACATCTACGTGCTGACGCCGCAGGCGCGTGTGATCGCGCTGCCGCACGGCGCGACGGCCGTCGATTTCGCCTATCACCTGCACAGCGAGCTGGGGCACCGCTGCCGCGGCGCGCGCGTCGACGGCGCGATGGTGCCGCTCAACACGCCGCTGGCGAACGGGCAGACGGTGGAGATCGTCGCGGTCAAGGAGGGCGGCCCCTCGCGCGACTGGTTGAACCCGCAGCTCGGCTACCTGCAGAGCGGCCGAGCGCGGCAGAAGGTGCGTGCCTGGTTCAACCTGATCGACCAGCAGGAGATCATCACGCGCGGCCGCGCGCAGGTGGAAAAGACCTTGCAGCGCGAAGGCAAGACCTCGGTGAGTCTCGACAGCCTGGCCGCGCGGCTTGGGTTCAAGGCGCCCGAGGAACTGTTCGCGGCGGTCGGCAAGGAAGAGTTCAGCCTGCGCAATATCGAGCAGGCGCTGTCCGATGCGCCGCCGCCCGAGCCCGAGATCGAGGTGCCCGAGCAGTTCGAGAAGCGCAGCAGCGGCGCCAGCGTGGCGCACGGTGCCTCGACGGGCGTGCTGGTGGTCGGCGTCGACGCGCTGCTGACCCAGCTCGCGCGCTGCTGCCGGCCGGCGCCGCCCGATCCGATCAGCGGCTTCGTCACGCGCGGCAAGGGCATGTCGATCCATCGCAGCGATTGTGCGACGTTTCGCCGCATGTCCGAGCGCGCGCCCGAGCGCGTGCTGCAAACCACCTGGTCGGCCGATGTGCTGGGCGGGCGCGGCGCCTCGGTCTACCCGGTCGATCTGATGATCGACGCGAGCGATCGGCAGGGGTTGCTGCGCGACATCTCGGAAGTGTTCGCGCGCGAGAAGATGAACGTGATCGGCGTGAAGACGCAGAGCCGGCGCAATGCGGCGGTCATGCAGTTCACCGTCGAGGTCTCGAATTCGGCGCAGGTGCAGCGCGCCTGCACGCTGCTCGGCGAGGTGCCGGGCGTGGTGCGGGCCTCGCGCAAGACCTGAGGGCGGTATGAAGGCGGGGCGGCGTGGCTGGTCTGCCGCTTTGCACAAAAAGCTTGCCTGCCCGGAAAAAGGTCCATATAATCTCGTTTCTCCAGGCTCGTAGCTCAGTTGGTTAGAGCACCACCTTGACATGGTGGGGGTCGTTGGTTCGAATCCAATCGAGCCTACCAACGACAATCGGCTCCAGCGAAGTTTCATGCGCTGGGGTGGCGGTAGACACTTCTCTACGCACAAGGCGAATACGGTTATGACACCGCGAACGTTGACCGAAGGCATTTCGGAGCGGCGCTAGTCGAGGAACGTTTTCGCCTGTGGTTTGGATGCACCGGAATGCGGCCCCTCGAAAGCGGGGCCGCATTTTTTTTGGTCGATTTTTAACTCATTGCTGCCGCACCCTACCGGCATCACACGGAGATAGCCATGGTTTCGATACGCCTGCCCGACGGCTCAGTTCGACAATACGAGCATCCGGTGACAGTCGCCGAAGTGGCCGCATCGATCGGCCCCGGCCTCGCGAAGGCCGCGCTCGGCGGCAAGCTCGACGGCGAACTGGTCGATACCTCGGCGCTGATCGATCGCGACGCGTCGCTGGCGATCGTGACCGACAAGGACGCCGACGGCCTCGAGATCATTCGTCACTCGACCGCCCACCTGCTGGCCTATGCCGTCAAGGAGCTGTTCCCTGAGGCGCAGGTCACGATCGGGCCGGTGATCGACAACGGTTTCTACTACGACTTCTCCTACAGCCGGCCGTTTACGCCCGAGGATCTCGAGAAGATCGAGAAGCGCATGCAGGAACTCGCCAAGAAGGACGAGCCGGTCTCGCGCCGCGTGGTGTCGCGCGAGGAGGCGGCCGAGTATTTCCGCGGCATCGGCGAGAAGTACAAGGCCGAGATCATCGAGTCGATCCCGTCGAGCGACGAGATCAAGCTCTATTCGCATGGCGGCTTCACCGACCTCTGCCGCGGCCCGCACGTGCCGTCCACCGGCAAGCTCAAGGTCTTCAAGCTGATGAAGGTGGCGGGCGCCTACTGGCGCGGCGACTCGAAGAACGAGCAGCTGCAGCGCATCTACGGCACGGCCTGGGCGAAGAAGGAAGACCAGGAAGCCTACCTGCACATGCTCGAGGAAGCGGAAAAGCGCGACCACCGCAAGCTCGCCAAGCAGCTCGACCTGTTCCACATGCAGGAGGAGTCGCCGGGCATGGTGTTCTGGCACCCGAAGGGCTGGACGCTCTGGCAGCAGGTCGAGCAGTACATGCGCCGTCGCGTGAACGAGGCCGGTTATCTCGAGATCAAGACGCCGATGATCATGGATCGCTCGCTGTGGGAGGCCTCGGGCCACTGGCAGAACTATCGCGAGAACATGTTCACGACCGAATCGGAGAAGCGCGACTACGCGATCAAGCCGATGAACTGCCCGGGCCACGTCCAGGTGTTCAACCACGGCCTGCGCTCGTACCGCGACCTGCCGCTGCGCTATGCCGAGTTCGGCTCGTGCCACCGCAACGAAGCCTCGGGTGCGCTGCATGGCCTGATGCGCGTGCGCGGCTTCGTGCAGGACGATGCGCACATCTTCTGTACCGAGGACCAGTTCATCTCCGAGTCGATCGCGTTCAACGAACTCGCGATGAGCGTCTACAAGGATTTCGGGTTCGATCAGATCTCGATCAAGCTGTCGCTGCGCCCTGACCAGCGCGCCGGCACGGACGAGACCTGGGACCGTGCCGAGCAGGGCCTGCGCGACGCGCTGACCGCCTGCGGCCTGGAATGGGAAGAACTGCCGGGCGAGGGCGCTTTCTACGGCCCGAAGATCGAGTACCACATCAAGGACGCGCTCGGTCGCTCCTGGCAGTGCGGCACGCTGCAGCTGGACATGGTCCTGCCGGAGCGGCTCGGCGCCGAGTATGTCGCCGAGGACAACAGCCGCCGCCGGCCCGTCATGCTGCACCGGGCGATCGTCGGTTCGATGGAGCGTTTCCTCGGGATCCTGATCGAGCACCATGCCGGCGCGATGCCGTCCTGGCTGGCTCCGGTGCAGGTCGTGGTGATGAATATTGCGGAAAATCAAGCCGAATATGTACGGTCGCTGAGCCAATCGTTGCAAAAACAAGGGCTTAGGGTTGAGGCCGATTTGCGCAACGAGAAGATTAGCTATAAAATACGCGAGCACACGCTCGAAAAAGTGCCGTACCTGCTGGTGGCAGGCGACAAGGAGCGTGAAGCACAAACGGTAGCCGTGCGTGCCCGTGGCGGCGTCGATCTTGGCGTAATGCCGGTCGAAGCCTTCGTTGAGCGTCTGCAGCAGGATCTGCGGGCGTTCAAGTAACCGCCCTGGCAGCGCGGCTCGTTTTTTTAATTTTTAGAGGAAACGTAACATCGCTACTGATAAGTCGTCGCATCGCATCAACGGTGAAATCAATGCGCCGGAAGTGCGTCTGGTCGGAGTCGATGGGGAACCCATCGGCATCGTGAAACTCGCCGATGCCTTCCGCAAGTCGGAAGAGCTGGATGTTGATCTGGTGGAGATCGCGCCGCAGGCCGTCCCCCCCGTTTGCCGTCTGATGGATTACGGCAAGTTCAAGTACCAGGAATCGAAGAAGCAGCACGAGGCGAAGCTGAAACAGAAGGTCATCCAGGTCAAGGAAGTCAAGTTCCGCCCGGGTACCGACGACGGTGACTACAACGTCAAGCTTCGCAACCTGACGCGCTTCCTCGAGGAAGGCGACAAGACGAAGATCACGTTGCGTTTCCGCGGCCGCGAAATGGCTCACCAGGAAATCGGCATGCGCATGCTGGAACGCCTGCGTACCGATCTCGACGAGTTCGGCCAGGTCGAGCAGATGCCGAAGATGGAAGGGCGCCAGATGATCATGGTGCTCGCTCCGAAGAAGAAGAAGTGATCGCGAGGCTGCCGTGCCCGGCACGGCGGCCAGCACGAAGTTCGGCGGGTGGCCCGGCAGGGCGGCTCGCCAACATGACGGCGCGCGGGCAGTGTGCGCGTCGTACACAAGTGGACTGGGTTTCAAAGGGCGGAGCCAGGGCGCAAGCCAGCCGCACACCCACCTCCATCTAATAAACTGGAGTTGTTATGCCTAAGATGAAGACCAAGAAGAGCGCTGCGAAGCGCTTCGTGGTGCGTCCGGGCGGTACCGTCAAGCGCGGTCAAGCCTTCAAGCGTCACATCCTGACCAAGAAAACCACGAAGAACAAGCGTCACCTGCGCGGCGCAACGGCAGTTCATGATTCCGATCTGAACTCCGTCCGCGCGATGCTCCCGTTCGCGTAACCCCTAACTGATACTCCAAGGAGAGAAACATGCCTCGAGTCAAACGTGGGGTAACCGCGCGGGCCCGTCACAAGAAGATCATCAACCTGGCCAAGGGTTATCGCGGTCGCCGCAATAACGTCTACCGCATCGCCAAGCAGGCGGTGATGCGTGCCGGTCAGTACGCTTATCGCGACCGTCGCAACAAGAAGCGTGTGTTCCGCGCACTGTGGATTACCCGTATCAATGCGGCAGTCCGTCAGCACGACATGACCTACAGCGTGTTCATCAACGGCCTGAAGAAGGCTTCGATCGAACTCGACCGTAAGGTGCTGGCCGATATGGCGGTGTTCGACAAGGCTGCTTTTGCCGCGATCGTCAAGCAGGTGAAAGCCGCCGTTGCAGCCTAATTGCGAAATTAGCACTGCGTGGTCAGTTGCAGCGAGGATCCGGTAGTCACGGCCGCTGCAGCGAAAACGGGGCTCATCCGAGCCCCGTTTTTGTTGGATCGAGCGATTCGCTCGCCGAGAACGATTGACGTTGGAAATGATGGGATCAATGGATCTGGACCAGATTGTCGCTGACGCGAAGCAGGCCTTCGAACAGGCTGCCGATATCACCACGCTCGAAAACGAGAAGGCACGCTTTCTCGGCAAGTCGGGCGCGCTGACCGAGCTGTTGAAAGGGCTCGGCAAGCTCGATCCCGAAGCGCGCAAGACCGAGGGCGCGCGCATCAATGTCGCCAAGCAGCAAGTGGAAGGCGCGCTCACCGCGCGACGCCAGGCGCTTGCCGACGCGCTGCTCAACCAGCGCCTCGCCTCCGAGGCGATCGACGTCACGCTGCCGGGCCGCGGCGCCGGTGCGGGCAGCCTGCACCCGGTGATGCGCACCTGGGAACGCGTCGAACAGATTTTCCGCTCGATCGGCTTCGATGTCGCCGATGGTCCCGAGATCGAAACCGACTGGTACAACTTCACCGCACTGAACAGCCCCGAGAATCATCCGGCGCGTTCGATGCAGGACACCTTCTACGTCGACGGCAAGGATGCGCAGGGGCGCCAGCTGCTGCTGCGCACCCACACCAGCCCGATGCAGGTGCGCTATGCGCGCATGAACAAGCCGCCCATCAAGGTGATCGCCCCGGGCCGCACCTATCGCGTCGACAGCGATGCGACCCATTCGCCGATGTTCAACCAGGTCGAAGGCCTGTGGATCGAGGAGAACGTCAGCTTCGCCGATCTCAAGGGCGTCTACACCGACTTCCTGAAGAAATTCTTCGAGCGCGACGACATCCTGGTGCGCTTCCGTCCCTCGTATTTCCCGTTCACCGAGCCCTCGGCCGAGATCGACATGATGTTCGAGCACGGCAAGAACGCGGGCAGGTGGCTCGAGATCTCGGGCTCCGGCCAGGTGCACCCGACGGTGATCCGCAACATGGGTCTGGACCCGGAGCGCTATATCGGCTTCGCGTTCGGCAGCGGCCTCGAGCGTCTCACGATGCTGCGCTACGGCGTGCAGGACCTGCGCCTGTTCTTCGAGAACGATCTGCGCTTCCTTCGCCAGTTCGCGTGAGCCCGGCGCGTGGCGCGCGTCGTTCGATGCGAGCCGCGCCGTGCTGTATCGATCTAACCTGTTTCGAACGTAGACACCCATGCAATTCCCTGAATCCTGGTTGAGAACCTTTGTCGATCCGCAACTGACGACCGACGAGCTGTCGCATGCGCTGACGATGGCCGGCCTCGAGGTCGAGTCGCTGCGCGCCGCCGCGCCGCCGACCTCGCGGATCGTCGTCGGCCGCGTGCTCGAGGTGGTCAAGCACCCGGACGCGGACAAGCTGAACGTCTGCCAGGTCGATGCCGGCACCGGCACGACGCTGAACATCGTCTGCGGCGCCCCGAACGTGGCGCCCGGCATCAAGGTGCCGGTCGCGCTGGTCGGCGCGGAGCTGCCGCCCGCCGAAGAGGGCGGCAAGCCGTTCCTGATCAAGCTCTCGAAGCTGCGCGGCGTCGAAAGCCAGGGCATGCTCTGCTCGGCTCGCGAGCTGAAGCTGTCCGAGGATCACAGCGGCCTGCTGGTGCTGCCCGAGGACACGCCGATCGGCCAGGACATCCGCGACACGCTGAACCTGAACGACACGATCTTCGAGATCAAGCTGACGCCGAACAAGGCGGACTGCCTGTCGGTGTACGGCATCGCGCGCGAAACCGCCGCGATCACCGGCGCGCCGCTCAAGCCCGTCGCCTTCCCGCCGGCCAAGGTCGAGCTCGATGAGACGCTGCCGGTGCGCATCTCCGCGCCCGATCTGTGCGGCCGCTTCTCGGGCCGGGTGATCCGCGGCGTGAACGCGCGCGCGAAGACGCCGCTGTGGATGGTCGAGCGCCTCGAGCGCGCGGGCCAGCGCAGCGTCTCGGCCCTGGTCGACATCTCGAACTACGTGATGTTCGAGCTGGGCCGGCCCTCGCACGTGTTCGACCTGGACAAGATCCACGGCGGCATCGACGTGCGCTGGGGCAAGCGCGGCGAGACGCTCAAGCTGCTGAACGGCAACACGGTCGAGCTCGACGAGCAGGTCGGCGTGATCGCCGACCAGAGCCAGGTCGAGAGCCTGGCCGGCATCATGGGCGGCGACAGCACGGCCGTCACGCTCGACACCACGAATATCTATCTCGAGGCCGCCTTCTGGTGGCCCGACAGCATCCGCGGCCGGGCGCGCAAGTACAACTTCTCGACCGATGCCGCGCATCGCTTCGAGCGCGGCGTCGACTATTCGACCACCGTCGAGCACATCGAGCGGATCACCCAGCTGATCCTCGATATCTGCGGCGGCCAGGCCGGCCCGGTCGACGACCAGGCGGTGAACCTGCCGTCGCGCGCGCCGGTGACGATGCGTGTGTCGCGCGCCAATCGCATCATCGGCGTGGCGGTGGCGGCCGAGGAGATCGCCAGCATCTTCACGCGCCTGGGCCTGAGCTTCACGCAGAACGGCGACAGCTTCGCGGTGACGCCGCCGCCGCATCGCTTCGACATCGAGATCGAGGAAGACCTGATCGAGGAAGTCGCGCGGATCTACGGCTTCGAGAGGATTCCGGCACGCCCGCCGGTGGCGACCAGCGAGATGCGCGCAACCAACGAGACGCAGCGCTCGATCCACACGATCCGTCATGCGCTGGCCGCGCGCGACTACGCGGAAACGGTCAACTTCAGCTTCGTCGATGCGGACTGGGAACGCGATTTCGCCGGCAACACCAACCCGGTGCGCCTGCTCAATCCGATCGCCAGCCAGCTTTCGGTGATGCGCACCACGCTGTTCGGCAGCCTGGTCAGCGTGCTGCGCCACAACCTGAACCGTCGCGCCGATCGCGTGCGCGTGTTCGAGACCGGCCGCGTCTACCTGGCCGATGCCGAGGTGGCGGCGGGCGAGCTGAGCGTGGAGGGCTACCAGCAGCCCAAGCGCGTCGGCGCGCTGGCCTATGGCCCGCTGCTCGACGAGCAATGGGGAGCGCCGACGCGGCAGGTCGACTTCTTCGACGTGAAGGGCGACCTCGAGGCGCTGCTCGCGCCGGCCGTCGCGCGTTTCGTGAAGGCCGAGCATCCGGCGCTGCACCCGGGCCGCAGCGCGCGCATCGAACTCGATGGTCGCGCGGTGGGCTGGATCGGCGAGCTGCATCCGCGCCTGATGCAGCAGTACGAACTGCCGCATGCGCCGGTGATGTTCGAGATCGACGCCGAGGCCTTGATCGCGCGCGCGCTGCCGGCGCCGACCGAGGTGTCGAAGTTCCCGCCGGTGCGTCGCGATATCGCCGTGGTGGTCGACCAGCAGGTCGAGGTGCAGGCCTTGTTCGACGCGATCAAGGGTGCGTTGTCGGGCGAGGCATGCAAGTTCGTCCAGAAGGTTGTACTCTTTGACGAATTTCGTGCAAAATCAAACACTTCCGGTGGATTGGCGGCGCACGAGAAAAGCCTGGCATTCCGCGTCACCCTGCAGGATCCGGCCGGGACGCTGCAGGACGAGACGGTCGATCTCGCGATCCAGGCCCTCGTCGAGAGCATGCGGGTCCACGGCGCGCGACTGCGCGGCTGATACGCGGAAGCCGGCCGGGATGCAGCAGGTTCCGGCCGGTTTTGACCAGGGATAATGCGCAAGTTTTGCAGATATGAATGACATGAACTCGAGTGAATTCGAAGCCCTTCTGACGGCGCAGCGCAGCGCCCTGAACCGCGACGTGGCAGCGGCGCCGTCCGGCGAGACGCCGACGCTGACGAAGGCCGAGCTCGCGGAACTGCTGTTCGACAGCGTCGGGCTCAACAAGCGGGAAGCCAAGGACATGGTCGAAGCCTTCTTCGAGGTGATCCGCGACGCGCTCGAGAATGGCGAGAGCGTGAAGCTGTCCGGCTTCGGCAACTTCCAGTTGCGCGACAAGCCGCAACGGCCGGGCCGCAACCCGAAGACGGGCGAGGCGATTCCGATTGCTGCGCGTCGTGTCGTCACCTTCCATGCGAGCCAGAAGCTGAAGGCGCTCGTCGAGAACGGCTCGGACACGCCGATCACACGCTGACCGGCACATTCGTGCCGCCGCGCGGTTTGCCCGCGCTTACCGACGGTTGACTGACGATGACATCGACGGTTGAGAAAGTCGTGTTGCCCCCGATTCCCGCGAAGCGCTACTTCACGATCGGTGAGGTCAGCGAGTTGTGCGGCGTGAAGCCTCATGTGCTGCGCTACTGGGAACAGGAGTTTACGCAGCTGCGTCCGGTCAAGCGTCGCGGCAACCGGCGTTATTACCAGCACCACGAGGTGCTGTTGATCCGGCGAATTCGCGAACTGCTGTACGAGCAGGGCTTCACCATCAATGGTGCGCGCAACCGGCTCGATTCGCATGGTTCCGATCGCGGCATGCCGACCGAGCAGGAAGAGATGTTTCCGGCCGCGCAGGCCGAGGCCGCGTCGGCCGGGCAAGCGGTGGATGTCGACCAACTGCGGCGCGCATTGCTCGACGTGATCGACGTGCTGGAGCGCAAGTAGGCGGCATCGTCGCCGTGCATGCAGGATCTTGTGAAAAAGCCCGCCAGGCTTGTTGCCTGGCGGGCTTTTTTCATCGTCGCGACGCCGATAGGCAGCGGTGTGATCAAGGCGCCAGCGGATTCGCGCGCCCGAGATCGACCAGCAGGGTGCCGTCGGCCGCCATGCGAACCGAGCCCTTCGAGACCTGCTCGCGATAGCCGTAGAGATCGAAACGCATCGCCCCTGGCTGCGCGGTGTTCTCGATCAGCGCGCGCAGGTTGGTCTCCAGCACGTTGAACATTTTCATGTCGCCGCCTTCCATCCAGATGTAGCTGCTCGCGTTGGTGCCGGGTTTCGGCAGCGGCGGCGCGTCGGGTGCGCGATGGAAGCTGAGCCGCAGGCCGGCCGGCTCGACGCGCACCTGCGCGAGCTGGCCCTTCAGCACGGGCGGCGGGAACACCGTGTACTGGTCGAGCACCAGCGCGTCGCCGCGCAGCTCCGCGCCGCGCCGGCGCAGCGGCGTCAGCGTGGCCAGCTCGATGCCGAGCGCGCGCAGCAGCGTCGCCTGCGGCACGCCGAGCACCGAGACCTGCGAGGGCGTGTAGGCGATGTGGCGCCCGTCGAGTACCGAGAGCGTGCCCGTCATCGAGGTCGGCAGCCAGACGCCGGGCGGGACATGATTCCACAGCCGGATGCCGCCGGTCACGCGCAGCTTGTCGCCGTCGGGCGCGAGCTTCAGGTCGTTGAGCGCGCGCGGCGTGTAGTCGAGCAGGTAGTCGTTGAACAGCGCATTCATGGCCGGCCAGGTCTCGAGCACCGAGCCGCCGAGGATGCGGATTTCGTACTGGTTCGGATCGTCGAGATCGACCGGTTCCCCGGGGCGGCGCGGCACCATCTGCGCGTCGAGCTGGTCAACGTGGAAGCCGATCTGGCCGGCGATGCTGAAATCCACGTTGCGCAGCTGGATCGCCGTGGTCCGGCTCGAGACGTGCCGCTCGTCGGCCGGCGCGCCGGTGGCCGCGTTCACGGCCAGCGAGGCGCCGCCGCCGGGCAGGGCTTCGGAGAACCAGCGCTGGCGCGCGTCGCGCAAGGCCGCCTGCTGGGTCTTGACGAAGCTGTCGTTCAGGCGCGCGCCGGCCGAGCCGATCGCATCCGGAGGCGGTTTCGCGCCGGCATAGGACGGGATGTGGATGGTCATCGCGCCGCTCGGCGCGAAGCTGAAGTAACCGGTCGAGACCTGGTCGCGATAGTGGTAGAGATCGAACACGAAGGGCTCGGCCTTCGTCGCGGGCCGGGCCGGGCCGATCAGGATGTCGGCGTTCATCGGCATCGAGCGCATGAACTTCACGTCGCCGCCGCGGATCAGCATGGCCTGCTGCGGCGCGCCCTCGGGCATCGCGAAACCGGCTCCGGTGCCGTCGTCGAAGGCGAGGTCGAGCCCGTCTGGCGTGATGCGCAACGCGACCACCTTCAGCTTCAATTGCGGCGGCGGCATCAGCTTGTCGACCTGCATCACCAGGTCGTCGCCGGACAGCTTCGCCACCGGCGTGTCGATCTTCAGCAGGTCCGCCATCTTCACGTTGGCCGCGCGCATCACGGGGTTCGCGTCCAGCCCCTGCACGCGGACCTCGGTGGGATGGAATACCAGCGCGGTGCCGTCGCGCACCGAGAGCTTGCCGGTCAGCGAGAACGGCACCCAGCCGCCGCGCTGCATCTCGCCCTGCAGATGGATCACGCCGTCGCCTGCCGAGACCTGCAGCTTGCGCAGCGGCGCGCCGCGATAGCCGAACAGGTAGGTATTGAAGACCGCGGTGAGCTTGCTGTCGTCGAGCGTGACGATGCCGCGATGCACGTCGATGCCGAAGCTCGAGGGATCGTCGAAGACGATCGGGGCGCCGGGGCGGGTCGGGCGCAGCGTGGCCGACAACTGGTGGACGTAGAAGCCGAGCTCGCCGACGATGCGGAAATCGACATCGCGCAGCATCGTGATCGCGCCGTCCTGGCCCGAATCGCGCAGGCTGAGCGGCCGCGATCGCGTGACGGGAATCGAGCCGAGCGAGGGCAGGCTGCTCGCGATCTGCTGCTCGCGCCGCAGTTGCTCGGCCTTGTCGCGATCGATTTTCGGCAGGCTGCCGCCCGCGGTCGTGGCCGGGTTCGCCGAAGGTTCGGCGCAGCCGGTGGCGAGCAGCGAGGCCGCGAGCGCGAGCGCGGCGAGCGCGCGCGTCAGGCCCTGGCCGCAGCTCGCGCGACGCGCAGGCGCGAAACGCGTGCGCCAGGCACGCGATGCCGGTGTTCGCATGATGTTCGTCTCCCTGTCGATCAGTCCGTGATGGCGTCGAGCCGTCCGGCCGCGGTGTCGGTGCGATTCCGACTGCCGGGAAGTCTGGCACGAGGGGCCTAGAGAAGCGGTACCAAACAAACGCTCGGCGTGTTGCGGCGCGGCGGATGACGTTCCGGTGCGAAAGGCGGCGATCGCGCGGATCGAATTCAAACGCGCGAATTCAAACGAACGTATGAGTTGACGTTAAAAATAGGGCGGAAGTGAAGGTGGAAATCGCCACGAATTTCGTGGTAGATCGCCATTGCGACGTCACGTGCGAGGCGTATCATCGCCGCAATAACGATCAATCAAGATTTCAACGATGCACGTGGGGAATGAAATGAAGGCAGTGTGGAAGCGTTTTCTGGCCGACGAGACGGGTGTGACCGCGGTCGAGTATGGATTGATCGGCGGTTTCGTGGTCGGGGCCGCGGCGCTGGGCGCAACCGCCTTGAGCAATAGCGTGGAAAGCCTGTTTTCGTTCGTCGCGAGCTTTTTCAACAGATTCTGACCCGCGGCGCTTTCTCCTGCCGGCCTTCCCGGGCCTGCCGCGCCGTCCGCCTCAGGATGGCAGTTCCCGAACCAGTTGCCCGAGCCGTTCGACCGCCGCCTCGATGCGCGAATCGAACGGCATGCCGGCGCTCAGCCGCAGGCAGTGACCGAAGCGGCCGGTATTCGAGAACATCGAGCCGGGGCTGATGCGGATGCCTTCGTGCAAGGCACGATCGAACAGCCGGTCGGTATCGGTTCGCCCGGGCAGCGTCACCCATAGCAGCAGGCCCGCCGCCGGGCGAGTGAGCTCGGTGCCGGCGGGGAAATGCTCGGCGATCGCTTGGGCGAGCAGGGCGCGTTGCCGCGCGAGCTGCGTCTGCATGCGCCGCATCTGGCGATGGAAGGCGCCGCTCGTCAGATAGTCGGCCACGGCCAGTTGCGGGATCTCCTCGCGGTGGCGCGACACGGCGTACATCAGCATCTCGATCCGGTTCTGCCATTTGCCGCCCGTCAGCCAGCCGATGCGCGCGCCGGGCGACACGGTCTTGTTCAGCGAACTGCAGTGGATCACGTTGCCGCTGCGATCCCAGGACTTGAGCGGGCGCGCATGTGCGGGATTGGGCAGCAGCGCGCCGTAGCTGTCGTCCTCGATGAGCGGGACGCCGCTTCGCTCGCAGGATTCGACCAGCCGCGCCTTGGCATCGTCCGGCATGATGCTGCCGAGCGGATTATGCAGGGCCGGCGTGCAGATCACGGCCTGCACGCCGCCCGGGCGGCGCAGGGCGATCTCGAGGGCTTCCGGCGAGAGGCCGCGTTGCGGATCGGTCGGCAGTTCCAGCGCACGCAGCCCCAGCGATTCGAGGATCTGCAGGATGCCGAAGTAACAGGGCGATTCGATCGCGACCACGTCGCCCGGCGAGGTGACGGCCCGCAAGGCGAGCGACAGGGCCTCGCTGCAGCCGTGGGTGACGAGCACGGCGCCGGGGTCGAGGTCCAGCCCGCGCGTGATCGAGACGCGCGCGATCGCCTCCTTCAAGCGGGAGACGCCGCCGGGATCGGGGCTGGCATCGTAGAGACTCGGGCGGGCGCGCAGGATGCGCAGCGCATGATTCTTCAGGGCCGCGCCCGGATACATCGCCGGCGCGCAGACCGCCCGCGCCAGGTCGACCTCGGGCGCGCGTTGCATGGCGCGTGCGAGCATCACCGAAATGCGCTCGTGGACGCCCACGTAATCGGCCGCATCGATGCGCGGCTCGTCGGGTTCCGCGGCGTGGCCGGGTTGGTCGGCGTGAGGCGCCGCGGATCGCTTGGGATGACGAACGAAGTAGCCGGCCCTGGGCCGCGCCTCGACATAACCCTGCCGCTCCAGCAGGCGGCAGGCCTCGACCGTGGTCGCGAGCGAGACGCGATGCAGGTTGGCCAGCTCGCGCAGCGAGGGCAGGCGCTCTCCGACGGGCAACAGGCCGGTCTCGATCGCCCGGCTGTAGTGCGCGGCGATGGTGCGGTATTTGTGGGTCATGTCTCGGGCGGGAAGCCGGGTGCGGGCGGAAATTGTAGCAACGCGGCCGTGCTTCGAGCGGCTCGCTATACCGGTCGATTTTCCGTTTTTCTGTATGTGTCGCGCGCGGCGGGCATGCGCGAAGATGGGCTTCGACTCGTGTCGCCCATGGCCTGGTTCCGTGGCGCCGAGCCCCAGCCACCGCGGCGCACGCCGCGATCGACGGAAATCCGCCTTGAAACCCAGCCTGCCCATGTCCCGCGTCATGCCCGGGGAGTCGACCGACAGCTATCGCTGGACCGTGCTCGGCGTCGCCGCCCTGGCACAGACCACCGCGTCGATCACGGCACAGGGCCTCTATACGCTGATGCCTTCGTTGCAGGCGGCGTTTCACCTGTCGGAGGCGGCCGGCGCGCTGGCGATCAGCGCCTTGAACGGCGGCCAGGTCGTGACCATGCTGATGCTCGGTTGGCTGATCGACCGCTTCGGCGAACGCCGCGTGGTTGCATCGACGATGAGCATGATGGGCTTGGCCGCCATGCTCGGCGCCTGGATGGCGCCGCCCTTTCCGGTGCTGCTGGGGTTCATCGCGATGATCGGCGCCACCTACGCCTCGGTGCAGCCCGGCGGCACGCGCGCCATCGTCCGCTGGTTCCCGCCGCGGGAGCGCGGCATGGCGACCGGCGTCAGGCAGGCCGGCTTGCCGCTCGGCACCGCGCTGGCGGCCATGGCGCTGCCGCTGCTGGCAGCGACCCAGGGCTGGCGCCTCGCGCTGGTCGTGCAGGGGGCGATCGGCCTGGCCGGCGGCGCGCTGTTCGCGCTGCTGCATCGCGACGAACGCAAGGCGCCGGGCCTGCCGTCGGCCGCGCCGCCGGGGCTGCTGACCTCGATCCGGCTGGTGGCCGGCCACACCGTGCTCTGGCCGGTGATGGCGGCGGGCGCCGCGATGGTCGCGTTCCAGTACACCTTCGCGACGCATGCGATCCCGTTCGTGGCGGCGCGTTTCCATTACCCGCTGGTGGCCGCGGCCTTGCTGTTCTCGCTGTCGCAGTGGTTCGGGATCCTGGGGCGCGTCGGGCTCGCCTGGCTCAGCGACCGCTGGTGGCCGGGGCGCCGGCTGCGTTCGCTGGGCATGTGCATGGCGATCTGCATCGCCGTCGCGCTCGGCCTGCCGCTGTTGCCGGCCGAGACGCCGAAGCTGGTGCTGGCCGTGATCTTCGGTGTCGTCGGGCTGGTCGGCGTCGGCTGGTATCCGCTCTATCTGCTGCAGATAGCCGAGATGGCGCCGAGCAGCGTGGTGGCCTCGACGCTCAGCTTCTCGATGACGCTGAACATGCTCGCGATCAGCATCCTGCCGCCGCTGTTCGGCGTGCTCGTCGACCGCTTTCGTTACGGCGCGGCGTGGAGCGCGCTGGCTTGCCTGGTGCTGCTGGGGGGCTTGGTGTTGTGGCGCGGAGCGAGCTTGTCGGGGCGTGCGTCACGGGCGCCGAAGGCATGAGAAGGAGAGATGCGGAAGCCTCCGATGAAAAAGTGCACGATGGTGGTTCTATCCTGGCAAACTGTCTGATATACTCTTTTTCTTTCGGGGCGTAGCGCAGCCTGGTAGCGTACCTGCATGGGGTGCAGGTGGTCGGAGGTTCAAATCCTCTCGCCCCGACCAGAATAAAACCCGCATCGGTGAAAGCCGATGCGGGTTTTTTCGTCTGTGCGCCTTCCATCGGCAGGGAGGGGCGGTGATCCCCTTATTCCGTCAGGTCGGCCGTCCATGCCACCGGGCAACCTGAAGCGCCGGGATCGTTCCGGGAGACGATGTCGAAGCCCGTGGTGCCGAGGTCCTGGCACACGATTTCACCTGGGGCGTTGTTGGCGAAGCCGATCGCCCAGGCGCGGAGCTGAGACGGATCCGGCGGGTAAGAGAGGCCATGTGCGACAGCAACCAGGCGATCCGTTTGCGGAATGACCGTCTTGCCCCGGCTTTTCAGCACCATCCCCGAGCCCTGCAGCCCATACTTCATGCCAAGCGTCAGCGCGGGCGGAAGCTTCGAATTCCAGTTGCAGAGATCGACGCGTCCGTCGACACCTGGCCCTACCCCGAGCGATTCGTCGCCATTGAAGGTCACGTTGGAAATGCGCGTGCGCTGGGCATAGTTCAGGTTGATGTCCATCGTGCACGGGTCGACGTGATAGAAGGTTTCGTCCTCGATCAGGACATCGTAGGCGGCGGTGCCGACCGCCTGGCCGTTGAAGTAGATGCCCGCCTCCTGCCAGCCCGAATACGTGTTGTTGCTCAAATGAGGCGTGCCGACCGCGCCGATTGCATATACGCTGAATTGCGCTCCGCTGGCACCGGCATTTCGACCCATCCAGTTGCAATCGAGCTTGACGTTATTGACGGTTGCCGCGGTGGCATCGAGGATCACCGCCTGTCCGTTGACGATCTGGTCGAAGATATTGCCCTGAATCCTGACTTCCAATCCGGCTTTCAGATTGATGCAATAGGTTGCCGGCGACTGGCCGAGCAAGACCTTCAGCCTGCTGATGCCGATGCCCTCGGGCGCGCCCTTGCTACCGTCCGTGGTGGTTTTTTCGATAAGAACGCCATTGCCGCCGAGCATGAGGATGTCGGAAATCTCCGAATTCATCATGTTGTCGAGCGAGTGGATGTGGATCTCGTTCGAGACGTACATGCCGCCCTTGATGATCGCGCGATCTCCCGCCAGCCAGGTTACGCCTTCGGTGAATCCGCCCACGTACCCGGGCGAGATCAGCACCGGCTTGTCGTCCCAGCCTTTGTCGACCTGCAGGAACGATTGGGCGTTTCCATTCGCGTTGTCGAAGCTGCCGCCGACGAGGGAGGTCAAGCCGGCCGTGATCCTGAACAGGGATTTCACTGGCGCCAATGCCTTGATCGTTGCGCCGTGGACCAGCACGTCGATGCCTTCCGCGATATCCAGCGTTGCTGAAACGCCGAACGAGCCGTACGGAATTTCGATCACGCCGCCGCCATGGGCCTGCAGCAAGGCGGCAGCCGCATTGAATGCCGCAACCAGGTCGCCCCCGGTGCGCGATGCGCCGCCGGCAAAGGCGGGATCGCAGACATTCACGCGCAGACCGCGCAGATAGGCCATGCGCTGCAGGATGGCGCTGGCCTGCGTGTTCCGGACGGTGGTGCCATCGCTGCTGTCGATGCCGTTCACGTCAGCCCATGCAGCGGCACCTTCGCTGAGCGAAGTGGAAATCTGTCCATCCGTGTACGCCTTGAGATTCTCGATCGGGAGGTCGGTGGTCTGGCCGGTGACCACGCCGGTCAGCGTGTCGCCGGTTGCGAGAATGCGCCCGTCGAGAGGATATGTGCCTTGTTTGCCCATGTTCGTCACCGCGCGTCGATTGGATTGCCGTTGGTGTCCAGAATGCCGTCTCCACTCGTATCCAGGATCGGATCGGGCGGCGGCTCCGTGCTGCTGTATTCATCGATCGGCGTTCGAGTCCCAGGATCGGAAGCCGGGATGACCGGGCGAGTCGCTGAGGTGATTTTCAAATCAACTCCTGTTGGCTCTGATGGCGCGGCGGCGCCATTGGGGGATGGGAGCGAAGCGTCATGGACGCTGGGCGTTAATGCTTGGTGATCGCTTCGAGAACTTGCCTGCAGCGGCGTGAAGTCATTTTTAGGGATTCGTTTTCGTGCGTCGCGACGTGCTGAATGTCACGAAGCCGACGACACCGGGTCGAGACCGGCCGCGAGACCGGGAAGGTAGTGGCGGCGCATTCGGGCGGGCGCCTGGACGGGAAGGATTCGCGTGCGGTATCGAGGCGGATAAGGGGGGGCGAGATTCCATCGTCGATCAAGGCATGGTGGGCGGCGCAGGATCGGTGAGCCATACGGCCATTTTTTCTGCCGTCCGAAAAGGACGCTGGCCGACGGTGGCGATCTTCGTGTCCGATGTTCAAAAAACGCCGGAATAGCGCCTGGTTGATCAGGGAAAATTTCGTGACGCCCCCTGTTTTCGCCCGCCGTGCCGGCGATCTGCTGATTTTCTTGCGGTCCCCGGTACAAACGACAGCCTGCTTTTTGCACTTGACGGCGCGAGCCCGGTAAAATGCGCGGTTGATCCACGGAAAAGTGCCCGTGGCCTCTAAGCCGGAAGGATTCCCTGAACATGTCTGATCTTCGTCTTACCAAGCGGTTTGCGGTTGTGCTGGCAACCGGCGCGTTCGTGGCAGGGTGCAGCTCGCCGTCGCCCACGAAAATCGACTACAAGAGCGATTCCCGGGTCAAGGAGGTGTCGCTCGCAGTGCCGCCGAACATGATGGATGAAACCGCCGACCAGCGTTCGCTGCCGCCGGTCAACGGCGAAACCTCGCTGTCGAGCCTGCAGCAGACGCAGCAGGTCGCGCCGCAGTCCGATACGGCCGTGGTGCCCGTCACGCCTGGCATGCACCTGCAGCGCGACGGCACCGAGAGCTGGCTCGTCATCGACGACCAGGCGCCCGCCGCGGTCTGGCCGCAGATCCGCCGTTTCTGGCAGGAGCAGGGTTTCCTGCTCGTGATCGACCAGCGCGACAAGGGCGTGATGGAAACCGACTGGAACGAGACGCATCCGTCGGTCAACCAGGGCCTGATCCGCGGCGTGATCACCAAGGCGATGGGCAATTCCTACGTGACGGCCGAGCGCAACAAGTACCGCACGCGGCTCGACGCCGCGCCCAATGGCGGCACCTACGTGTTCATCAGCCAGAAGGGCATGCGCGAGGCCCTGACCGGTACGAACAACGATTCGAGCAAGTGGGAAACCCGGCCGAACGATCCGGCGCTCGAGACCGAATACCTGAAGCGCCTGATGGCCGTGCTGGCGCAGAACGACGCGCGGGCCAAGGCCGGCGGTACCACGGCGGCAGCCGTGGCGGCACCGGCCGCCGCGGCTGCCGATGCGAAGAAGGGCGGCGATGCAGCGGCAGCGGCGGTGGCCGCACAGAACGTCGCCAACTCGGCGGCGCCGGCTCGCTCCTCCGGCCGCGTCGTCAGCGGCGACGTGCCCGACGTGCCGTCGGAGCTCACGCTCGGCGAGCCCTATGACCGTTCCTGGCTGCGTGTCGGGCTCGCGCTCGATCGCGCCAATTTCACGGTCGACGATCGCGATCGCACCAAGGGGCTCTACTACGTCAGCTACGTCGATCCGAAGGACCTGACCGCGGCCGAGCAGGGCTTCTGGAGCCAGCTGTTCCACGGCAAGAAGGAAAAGACCGCGAAACAGTACCTCGTCAACGTCAAGGCGCTGACGCAGGACCAGACGCGCATCGCCATCGTCGACGCCAGCGGCAACATCGACTCGACCGGCCCGGCCCGCCAGATCATGGCACTGCTGGCGAACCAGTTGCGCTGATCCGGTTCTCCGCCGCTCTCGAAAGCCCGCCATTCGGCGGGCTTTTTCCTTGGTGCGCGCGAAACGATACGACGTTACGTAACGTTACCCGGTAACGAAACCGGTCAACGCCCGTTTAATTTCGATGTGCATGATTGTGAATTCAATTAAATCAATGAGTTAGGATGAAATTTTCGCCTGGCACGGAAGCTGCTGTTATATGTCGGAATGATGTTGCCCCGGCACATCGTTCGCGAGGCGGAACGGCATGGCGCCGGATCCGCCGTCGCGAATCGTTCGATGGCCCGATGCGCCTTGAGCATCGGCCCGGCTTGATGGCCCGTGCGCGAGCATGGGCCTCGTTGGCCCCGTCGCCTATCCTCGTAGGGCGACGGTTTTGCCCGCGCTTCGAAGGAAGCGCGGGCAATTTTTTTTGTGGGGCTGGAATCCTCGCGTCACGGCCGAGCCGCGAGGATTCGTGTACGCTGCCCATTTTCTTGACGGGAGTTCAGAGATGTCGGAAATCGCAGTGGTGGCCACGATCATCGCCAAGCCGGGGATGGAGGACAAGCTGCTGGAACAGGTCGGGACCATCGTCGGGCCGACGCGCCTCGAGGCCGGGGCGCTGCAATACGACCTGCACCGCGATCGCGACGATCCGCGGCGCTTCGTGTTCTTCGAGCGTTGGGAAAGCGAGGCGGCGCTGGCGGCGCACGCCCAGTCCGCGCATATCCTGGCCTACCGGAAGGCCGCGGCGGACTTCATCGACAGCGCGGAGATCCGCGTGATGCAGCGGATCGCCTGAAGGCGGCCAGTAGCGGGGCGGCGCGATGCCGCCCGCTTTCAATGTGATGCCTCAGTGCGCGTTCGGCACGTCGAGGATCAGGATGATGGTCCAGTCGGCGTCGCCGTCATGGTGATACTGCCGTTCGACCACGATGAACGGCTGCTGCTTGCCCTGCGGCCCCAGGAACAGCACGTCGCCTTCCATCGGCAGGCACTCGATCGGCGGCAGGGCGAGATACGCCTCGTCGGAGCCGCGCGGCATCAGTTGCTTGATCTTGTGCGTTGCCGCTTCGGTCCATTCGATGTCTAGCTGGATATTGCTCATTCTGTCCTCCGCACCGGAGTGCGCACGGGTGGAAAAGTCGGGTGCGCGACTTTAGCACAGCGTGCGCGATGTGCCGTGCCATGAAAAAAGCCGAACCCGGATCGACCGGATTCGGCTCGTGGCGGCCGCGCTGCCCGACAGGCTGCGGGGTAGGCGCTTACTGGCTGGCCGCCTCTGCCTTGGCGGCCTTCTTGCCGGCATGATGCTTCTTGCCCATATGGTGCTTCTCGTGCATCGGCTGCTCTTCACGCGCGGCACGCTGGGCGTCCTGCTGCTGTTGCAGAGCTTGGGCCCGCTGCTCGATTTCGGCGATCTTGGCCGGGTCGGTGATCGTCGTGATCGTCGTGCTTTCTTGCGCATAGGCCGCGCCAGCCAGAGCCGACATCGAAACCAGAATAGCCAGGGACATTTTCTTCATTGCTCTACCTCCGCTAAGTGGTGATGGACCCGAGTTTGCCGATCCGTCCGGCACTGCAACCGAGTGAGCCGAGTGTAGCAAAAGTGACGGATCAATGCACTTTCGGGCATCCTGAACGATCCGGCGTGTCGCGGTCGCGACAGTGGCGCGTGCCGACATGCGCGCGCCACGGACCTATGGACGGGCCGATTGATGCCCGCGGCTTGATGATGTGGCGGCGCCGTGACATCAGAACCAGCCGAGCCGCCGATACGCGTAAAATTGCATGATTCCGGCGATCTCGTGCAGGGCGCGCGAGGCCGCGACGAAATTGTGCCAGACCGGGCGCCAGCCGAGAATCGGCCGCAACTGGTTCGCGTAGACGGGCTGCGGCTCGATATCGAAGCGCGCGAAATCGAGCAGGGCGCGGCGCATCTGGTACGAGGATGTCACGAGAATTGTCGCGTCGTAATGTTGGGCGAGTAGGATGGGTGCCGTGTACTTCGCGTTTTCATAGGTCGTGCGGCTGCGTGTCTCGAGAATCAGATCGCGCTCGGCGACGCCACGCTCGCGCAGCAGCGGCGCGTAGAGTTGGGCCTCGCTGATGCCATGGTGATGCGGATCGCCGCCTGTCACGACGATGTCGCATTGCGATGCGATTGCTTGGCATACCGAATGGAGTTCGGCGGCGCGGACGATGCGCGAGAGCGCGTCGTGGGGCGGTACCAGTTCCCCGTGGCGGTGCTCGATGCCGCCGCCGAGCAGGACGATGGCGGTATGCCCGCGCATCGCGGGCGCTTCGACCGGTTCGACCCCGGCTTCGGCCAGGGCGACCAGCGGCGCGGCCAGCCAGCCGGTGCCGATCGCCAGCAGCAGGGCGAGGCCGGTGGCGGCGATCGCGAAACGGCGCTTGCGCCAGAGGGCGGCTGCTACGAAGAGCAGCACAAATGAATCGAACAGAATCAATTTGAATGGGGTAAGGTAACTTTTTGCCCGCTCGGGTTCGACCGGTTCCAGGTGCCGCGAAATGTGGCGAGGAACGGGTAGGGAAGGCGCAGGTGGATCATGGGTAGCGTCCGCCTGTCGTTGCGTGGCGGTGTCGGCCGGAGCAGTCCCGGGCCGGCGAGGCCGCCAGCAGGATCGCTGTACTTTGAGAAAGAGTCCAGATGGCCACGTATTCCAACGAAGCAGTGCTCGATGCCTTGAGGCGCGTGCAATACCGGCAAGTCCCCTGGGCGCGGCGCCCTAACGTCTTCGGATACCTTCGCAGCCTGGGACTGATGGATACGGTACGCCAGAAGACGGTCGCGCCGGCCCCGGGCTTCCATGCTCCCGTCGACATCGCCGTGCTGACCGATACCGGCCGCGCCGAGTTCGCCAGGCTGGAACATGACGAAAAGCAACTGAGCTGGACCGATCGTCGTATCGACGACTACGTGCTGAGCGACGCGAGCGCGGTGTCGATCCTGGAGAGCCGCCTCTAGCATAAGGACTAGTCAAAAAAACGCCCGTATCGCGAGATACGGGCGGTACCGGGTACATTGCTGCTGCCAGGCTGTGCTCATGGCATTCGTTGTGACTGCCGGCCTCGCCCGCAGTTCCCGGCTTTCTGGATATTTGCCGCGGTGCCTAGCGTCGCGGCAGCGCGCCGGACGAGCGCGGCGGCGGAGCGCCGTGGATCCGGGCATTGCTGGCGATATCGCCGCGCAGGTCGCCGCGCGGCACCACGGCGGGCCGATCTGACGGCGGCGCCGGTGGCGGATGTGCATGACCGGCATGCCCCGCCTGGCCGGGCGGCGTTCTCGCTGGCTGGTCGGCCAGTGCACGCGGGGCGAGCGCCAGGGCAAGCACCATGCTCGCGGTGGCGAGCAGCAAGTGGCTTGGCATGGTTCGGGCTCCCTTCAGGCCGTCATCGCGGCCTGTTTTACCTGACCTTACGGTAGGGGTGGGAGCGCCTGAACGCTGTAAGCAATGGTAAAGAGATGTTTCGCGCACGCCGCCATCGGGCGATGGCGGGCGGCGGCGAATCGGCCGCGCGGGCGGAGCGAGCTGCCCGGCGTCGTTGGCGGATCAGGCCATCTTCACGGGGGCGCGCCAGGATTCCGGATTGGTCCAGAATGCGCCCCGCAGGCGATCGCGGCTCGGCGGCGCCGGCGGCTTCACCGCGCTGGCACCGATCCGGCCGCGCAGCGAAACCTGGCGGCCGCTGGTGCCGAGGCGTTTCACGACTTCGGCGAGGGTGCCGTCGGCCTGCCACTCGTCGAAGCGCCGACGGCAGGTCGGCGGCGACGGATAGCGCCCGGGCAGCTTCGACCAACCCTCGCCCGTCGACAGTACCCAAAGAACGGCGTTCACGACCGAACGTGCTTCCACGCGGGGGCGACCACGACGCTCACTGCGTGTGGGTTCCGCGCAGAAAAGTCCTTCGACCAGCGCCCATTCGTTATCCTTCAAATCGTCGAACAGCATCATGTCCTCACCTCAGCGAAGCTAACTCCGGTGCGCTGCCCTGCGCCGCGCACTCTTCAAGCACCCGATCCACGTCGGGTGCCGGGTGGGGGTGCCGTATTCCTTCTTCAGCCGAACGTATCGCCGTGCATCCGAAGGTTCCCGCGACCCTGTACGCGACTTTATGCACGAAGCGTGCCATGTCGGCGGCAATCCCCGTGAAAGCCGCATCGCACCGGGCCGACGGCCAAGTCAGCTAGGGGCGTATAAGACGCCAAAATGACCCCGCGGCAAATCGGGACAATCACCAATCTTGTGCAATCGAGCCCGTGCGGCGTGCGCCGCGGGCCGTGCTGCACCGCACCGACTCATCGCGAGCCGTTCCTCGGCGAAGGCCCTACAATCGCGCATCGAAGCGTGAGATTGATGAGGGCATTCAATGAATATCACCCTGCGCCAACTGAGGGTGTTTATCGAAGTCTCCCGGCTGCGCAGCTTCAGCCGGGCCGGCGACGAGATCGGGCTCACGCAGTCCGCCGTCAGCCGCTGCGTGCGCGAGCTCGAGGGCGAGATCGGCCTCAAGCTGATCGATCGCACCACGCGCGACGTGCAGCTGACCGATGCGGGGTCGAATCTGATCTCCAGCGTGTCGCGCCTCCTGGTGGACCTCGACGATGCCCTGCGCGAGATTCGCGAGATCGGCGAACAGCGGCGCGGCCGCGTGGTGGTGGCGGCCAGCCCGACCATCGCCTGCCGTTTGATGCCTCGCGTGGTGGCGGCCGCCGAACGGCAGTTCCCGTTCGTCACGCTCGGGCTGCGCGACGACGTGCAGAGCGACGTGCTGCGCAAGGTGAAGTCGGGCGAGGTCGATTTCGGCGTGGTGATCGGGCCGCTGGCGGTGGTCGACCTGGTCTGCGAACCGCTCATGACCGATTCGTTCTGCCTGGTCGCGCGCGCCGATCATCGGCTCGCGACGGCCGAGAGCGTGCCCTGGAGCGCCCTGGACGGCGAGCGGCTGGTGCTGCTCGACTACGCCTCGGGCAGCCGGCCGCTGATCGACGCGGCACTGAGCCTGCACCGCGTCGGCGCATCGGTGGTGCAGGAGCTCGGTCATTCGGCGACGGTGTTCGGCCTGATCGAGGCAGGGGTCGGCGTGAGCGTGCTGCCCTGGCTGTCCCTGCCCTTGCCGGCGGGGTCCTCGCTGGTGGCGCGCCCCCTGTCGCCGCGCACCGAGCGCACCGTGGAGCTGGTGCGACGGCGCGACCGTTCGCTGTCGCCGGCCGCCGAGGCGATCTGGGGGCTGGTGAGGGACATGCCGGCGCGGGCCGAGGATCTCGCCTGAAGGCGGGCGCCGCGACGCCTGGCACCAGAATCGGGCGCGGCCCGCTACACTGGCGACGATCATCATGGGAGAGTCGGGCTTGGACGCTTTCGTCAACACCTCGGGACCTGCACCGGATGTGCGCGTGGCGGTCGAATCGCTGCGGCCTTCGCTGATCCGCGAAGTCGCCAATGCCGGATTCGGCCTCGACGGCGTGCTGCCGTTCTGGTTCGGCGAATCGGACCGGGTCACGCCGGCCTTCATCCGCGATGCGGCCAGCGCGGCGCTCGCCCGCGGCGAGACCTTCTACACCCACAATCTCGGCGCGGCGCCGCTGCGCGAGGCGTTGGCCGACTACGTTTCGTCCCGCCACGGCCCGACGCGGGCCGCCCAGATCGCCGTCACCAGCGCCGGCGTCAGCGCGCTGATGCTGGCCGCGCAGTTGCTGGTCGGCGCCGGCGACCGCGTGGTGGCGATCACGCCGCTGTGGCCCAACCTGGTCGAGATTCCCAAGATTCTCGGCGCGCGGGTCGAATGCGTGCCGCTGGCGTTCGGCGAGGCGGGTTGGCGGCTCGATCTCGAGCGGCTGCTGGCGGCGCTGACGCCGGACACGCGCATGCTGTTCGTCAATTCGCCCAACAATCCCACCGGCTGGACCCTTTCGACGGCCGAGCAGGCCGCTATCCTCGCGCATTGTCGGCGGCACGGCATCTGGATCGTGGCCGACGAAGTCTACGAGCGGCTCGGTTTTGGCGAGGGCGGCGCGCCCTCGTTCCTCGATCTGGCCAGCCGCGACGAGCGCGTGATCGTGGTCAATTCCTTCTCGAAGGCGTGGGCGATGACGGGCTGGCGGCTCGGCTGGCTGGTGGCGCCCGAGCGCACCATGGACGCCCTGTCCAAGCTGGTCGAGTACAACACCTCGTGCGCGCCGGGCTTCGTGCAGGCCGCAGGCGTGGCGGCGGTGCGCGAGGGCGAACCGTTCGTCGCCGAGTTCGTCGCGTCGCTGCGCACCGCCCGCGATCACCTGGTGGCCGCGCTCAACGGCTTGCCCGGCGTGCATGTCGAGGCGCCGGACGGCGCCATGTACCTGTTCCTGCGCCTGCCGGGCGCGGCCGACAGCCTGGCGTTCTGCAAGCGCCTGGTGCGTGAGGCGGAGCTCGGGCTGGCACCGGGACGCGCCTTCGGCGACGAGGGCGAGGGTTTCGTGCGCTGGTGTTATGCCTGCGACGTGGCCCGGCTCGACGCCGGCGTCGAGCGCCTGAAAGCCTTTTTGCGGGGAGCGGGCGGCTGAGGGCGAGGGCGGGCTGGTCGGGATGGCGATTGAAAATCATTGCCCGAAAAAGCGTGGCATCGATCGAATGGCCGGCTTTACGCGTCGTCGGAATGTGCGTAAGATGGCGTCCAGTCACGCGATTCCATCATGGTTTCGTGCTGTTCCGTCCGGTCAGGGTCAGGCAACACGCTGGTTTCGCCACCCCCGGTTCGTGCTCCCATCAATATGACCGATCAGAATCGGGCGAGCGCGTCTTCTGTTCCTTATCGTCTGTTTCGTATATTGATCCGGTTCGTTTGACCAGAGGGTCTGGCCTAGCTGCATGAATACCCAAGAGGCGAAGATCGTCCTCGAGACTGCCTTGATCTGCGCGCAGGAACCGCTCAAATTGGGCGATCTGCGGCAGCTCTTTGCCGACACCGTGTCGGCGGACACAGTCCGAACGTTGCTCGAAGAATTGAAGGAAGCGTGGTCCGGCCGCGGCGTGGAGCTAGTCGCGCTGGCGACGGGCTGGCGCTTTCAGAGCAAGCCTGCGATGCGCGTCTATCTGGACCGCCTGCACCCGGAAAAGCCGCCGAAATATTCGCGCGCGGTGCTCGAGACGCTGGCGATCATCGCTTATCGCCAGCCGGTCACGCGCGGCGATATCGAGGAGATTCGCGGCGTCACGGTGAATACGCAGGTCGTGAAGCAACTCGAGGATCGCGGCTGGATCGAGGTGATCGGCCATCGTGACGTGCCGGGCCGTCCGGCGCTCTATGCGACGACGAAACAGTTTCTCGACGATCTCGGGCTGAAGGCGCTCGACGATCTGCCGGCGCTCGAAGAGCCCGCCGCGCATCTCGAGGCGAGCCTGCTGGCGCAGGCATCGATGGAATTCAACGAAGGCGAAGCCGGCGAGGCTGGTCTCGACGTGGCTGATTCCGCTGCATCGGGCGAATCGCTCCAGGCGAATGCCGGGGGCGAGCCGGTGCCGGGCGCGAGCGGCGATGCTGCCGATCCGTCGGTGGGGGAGAGCCAGGCCGCAGGCGGCGAGGCGCGCGATCCCATCGGCTTGGATTTGGCCGGCTCGGTCGAGCCGGTCGAAGCAACGGAGGCCTCGGAGCAAGTCGAGCCGGCCGCCGAAACCGTCATCGAACAGCAGGAATCGCAGCCTGTCGACGCGAGCGCCGAGCAGGCGGAGACGGAACCCGCCCGGCCGCTCGCGGTCGAGCATGAAGCAGGACAGGGCCCCGTGCCTGGTGCCGAGATCGACGACGAGTCGGCCCGCCACCACGAGGCGCAAGCCAGCCGCAACCCGGCGGACGCAGCACCACACGATATCGACGCGGCCCCGGCCTACCGGCACGGCGACGCAACCGGTTCAGCGGAAGACACCGGCTCGGGCGATGCCTCGCCCGACGAGGACGAGCCCGCGCAACGCCGCGCTTGATTGCGGCCATATAGAGATTGCCGCGCCCGCGACGGGCGCGAGACCTGACATTTCGAGGTTGTTTTGACTGATACCCACGACACTGATTCGTCCGAATCCGCGCACGCCCAGGCTTCGCGCGCCGAGGACGCTCCCGAGCAGTCCGGCCAGGACGCGGGCGGCGAAGACCGTCCGCGCCGCGGCCTGCGTCGCGGCCCGCGCAGCCTGATCGCGCGTCGTCGCGCGGCGGCGAAATCGAAGAATGCCGATCCGGCGGGCGAAGGTGCGGAAGCCGCGCCGGCCGAGGTGGCCGAAGAGGGCGCGCCGGCCGCGGCC
>NZ_VWWC01000383.1:0-1207 GCF_011753175.1 Burkholderia sp. Cy-637
GGCGCTGCCGCGGCGGCGCCGCGTTCGGCATCGGCGCCGCGCGGCGCGGCTTGCGCGACGCTCGGCTGGGCCGGGCGCGGGGTGGCCTCGACCAGCTCGTCGTCGGCGTCGTGGTGGGTGAACACCAGCACCAGCGCGCAGGCCGCGAACAGCGCGGCCATCACGATGTGCTTGGGCTGCGGCTTCTTCATGGCGCGCCTCCCTCTAGCGGCGCGGAGGCGGCCGAGGCGGGCGCGGCACCGGCCGGCGAGACGATCGCGATCTCGGTGAAGCGGCGCGTCGAGCCGCCGGGCTGGGCGCTCAGGTCGATCACATGCACCGGCGCGGCGGCCGAGGCGGGGATGGCGCTCGCCGCGGGCGTCGTATCGGTGGGCCGGGATGGTGCTTCGATGGCACGCGTGGGCGACGAGGCGGAAGCGGCGGCCGGACGAGCCGCGACGGCGGAAGCGGGTTTTGCTTCCGGGGAATGGGGCGATGGAGCCGATGCGGTAGCTGCGGCCAGGGCTGCCATGCGTGCCGAGCCGCCGAGTGTCGCCTTGGCTTGGTCCGCGTGCGGCGTCGCCGATTCGGCGGCCAGGGCCGCCATGCGCGCCGAGCCGCCGAGCGTCGCCTTGGCCTGATCCGCATGCGGCGTCGCCGACTCGGCGGCCAGGGCCGCCATCCGCGCCGAGCCACCTAGCGTCGCCTTGGCCTGATCCGCATGCGGCGTCGCCGATTCGGCGGCCAGGGCCGCCATCCGCGCCGAGCCACCTAGCGTCGCCTTTGCTTGATCCGCATGCGCCGTCGTCGACTTGGCGGCCAAGGCCGCCATCCGCGCCGAGCCGCCTAGCGTCGCCTTGGCTTGATCCGCATGCGGCGTCGTCGACTCGGCGGCCAAGGCCACCATGCGCGCCGAGCCGCCTAGCGTCGCCTTGACCTCGGCCGCCTGCGGAATCGCCGAGCCAACCGCCTTCGCGTTTTCTGGCTTCGCAATCACACCGGGAGCCGAAGCGGCCAATGGCGTCGTCGCCGCGCGCTTCGCCACCACGCCGCGAGCCGGTGCCGCCACCGGAACCGGCATCGCGATGCCAGCGGCGCCAGGTGCGGGCGCCGCTCGACTTGCCGTCGCCGGCGCCACGGGTTTCGTGTCGCGCGCGACGGCGGCGTGAACCGCCGGCACCGCCGGAGACGCCGTCTCACCACGCTCGCCCGGCTGCCGCGCTGCGTG
>NZ_VWWC01000384.1:0-1110 GCF_011753175.1 Burkholderia sp. Cy-637
ACCCGCTCGGCCGCGCGCCGGTGCCGCTCCAGCCTGCCCCGGCCCTGAAGAAGCTGGCCGGCGGCGCGCCGGCCCGGCCGGGCCAGCCGCAAGGTGCCGGCGCCGCCGAGGCCGACGGCGAACGGCTCGACTCGCTGTTCACGCGCCTGCGCCACGGCGGCAGCGCGCCGGCCCCGGCCGCGCCGAAATCCGCCGCCGAGGCGCCGCGCCGCCCATGGTTCCTGCGTGGAGCGCCGCGCTCATGAAGGTCGTCAGTGTCGTGTCGGCGAAGGGCGGGGTCGGCAAGACCACGCTCGCCGCCAACCTCGCCTCGGTGATCGCCTCGCAGGGTCGCCACGTGGTGGCGATCGACCTCGATCCGCAGAACTCGCTGCGCCTGTACTTCGGCGTGCCGCTCGACAGCGTCGACGGCCTGTCGCGCGCGGGGCTGGCCGGCTCGCTCTGGCAGGGCGCGATGGTCGACGGCGACGACGGCGTGACGGTGCTCGCGTTCGGCGCGCTGGTGGAGCAGGAGCAGCACCTGTTCGAGCGGCGCCTCGACGACGATCCAGGCTGGCTCGCGCGCGGCATCGCCGACCTGCGCCTGGGCGAGGACGACATCGTCATCATCGACACCCCGCCCGGCTCCTCGGCCTTCACGCGCGCCGCGCTGACGGCCGCGCATTTCGCGGTCAACGTGGTGTTCGCCGACGCCGCCTCCTACGCGGCGATCCCGCAGATGCAGCGCATGATCGACGCCTACGCGGCCTCGCGGCCCGAGTTCATCGGCGAGGGCTACGTGGTCAACCAGATCGACCAGTCGCGCCAGCTCAACAAGGACGTGCTGCGGGTGCTGCGCGACATGCTCGGCAAGCACATGTTTCCCGGCGTGATCCACGACGACGAGGGCGTCAGCGAATCGCTGGCCTGCAACACCACCATCGTGCGCTACGACCCGGTCAGCCAGGTCTCGGCCGACATGCGCGCCTGCGCGGCCTGGCTGCTGGATGCGCTCGGCAGCGACGAGCCCGCCGAGGAAGGAACCGCCGCATGAAATCCACCCGTCACGCCACGGCGCAGACCGCGCCGCGCGCCGCCGTGTCCGCCGCCGGCGCCGGCCCCCAGGGCGCG
>NZ_VWWC01000385.1:0-1178 GCF_011753175.1 Burkholderia sp. Cy-637
GTATCAAAGTCTAGCGTCTTTCTCGGACGCTCGTTGAGCCGCCTTGCTATCGCGTTGAGCGTGGCCTGGGAATAGTCCGAGAGATCAATTCCTTTGGGAAGATACTGCCTCAGGAGGCCATTTGTGTTTTCGTTCGAACCACGTTGCCAAGGGCTTTGCGGATCACAAAAATAGACCTTCACGTCAGTGGCCACGGTGAAGCGCTTGTGATCGGCCATCTCTTTGCCTCGATCCCAGGTCAGCGATTTGTATAGCTCCAGAGGAAGCTTGTCGGCGTGCCGAATCAGTGCATCGATGACCGCTTTCGTGTCCTTACTGGCAACCTTCACCAGCATCACGAAGCGGCTTTGACGCTCGACAAGCGTGGCAATTTGGCTGTTCGCGTTTCCGAATAGCAGATCGCCTTCCCAATGCCCCGGTATCGCACGATCCTCTGCTGTCGCGGGGCGCTCGCTAATCGGGACGGTGTCGCAGATTTTGCCGTGATCACCGGTCTTCATTGTGTGATGACGTGAACGGCGCATGGCTCGCGAGCGTCGTAAATGTTCGAGCAACTCCTTCTTGAGCGCACCGCGAGCTTGTATGTAGAGACTGCGGTATATGGTTTCGTGCGACACCTGGTAGTCTCTGTTGACCGCGTATACATGCTTAAGCCAACCGGCAATTTGTTCGGGCGACCATTGCAGCCGGAGCTTGCCTGCCACGACCCGCGCGAGCTCCTTATTTTTGACTAGCTTGCAGACTTGGGGGCGATGAGCTCGCTCCCGAGCAAGTTCATCAGCATTGCTCGCCCGATAGCCTTGCATGCCTCCGTTGCGCCCGAATTCACGACTAATGGTGGACGGCGCACGTCCAAGTCGATTCGCAATTGTGCGCATCGACTCGCCGGCAACTACAGCGCGCGAAATCTCTTCTCTCTCGGCGAGGGTCAGTGCCAACCTCGAACGGTGCCGTGGCTTCGGTTGTATGCCGCCCGTTTCGGCCAAAATCCCTTGCACCGAAGAATGGTTCCGATCAAACAACTGAGCGATCTTCTGCAGCGACTCGCCCGTTCGCCAGCGCTCCCACATTAACGCCTTCTGGCTATCTGTATAGTAGATCCGCCGTCTCTGTTTCATGACAACACTCCTTGCCGCTTCGCAGCTCCAAGTATGTTGCATCGACGGGTTGAATCCGCA
>NZ_VWWC01000386.1:0-1110 GCF_011753175.1 Burkholderia sp. Cy-637
TCCTGCCGCCAAGGCCAGGCCCGGCACCGAGCCCCCGCCGGCAGGCACTGCCCCGCTCGCCCCCTCGACGGCCCACGACACGCCCGAGCCCAGCCGCCTGGCCCCCGCGCTCGACTGGTTGACCGGCACGCTCGGCCTCGCGCCGGAAGCCGCCCGGCAGATCGTTGAGTACCTGGCCCGCTCGCGCGCCGCGCTCGGCGCGCTGCCGACCCAGCGCACCCTGGTGATGGAGCGCTTCTTCGACGAATCGGGCGGCACCCAGCTGGTGATCCATTCGCCCTTCGGCAATCGCGTCAACCGCGCCTGGGGCCTGGCGCTGCGCAAGCGCTTCTGCCGCGCCTTCAATTTCGAGCTGCAGGCCGCGGCCACCGACGACGCCATCATCCTGTCGCTCTCGCTCGCGCACAGCTTCGAGCTGGCCGAGGTCTGGCGCTACCTGCGCGCGGCCAGCGCCGAGCACGTGCTGGTGCAGGCCCTGCTCGACGCGCCTCTGTTCGGCGTGCGCTGGCGCTGGAACGCCACCACCTCGCTGGCGCTGCCGCGCTATACCGGCGGGCGCCGCACCGCGCCGCAACTGCAGCGCATGAAGAGCGAGGACCTTCTGGCCACGGTGTTCCCGGACCAGGTGGCCTGCATCGAGAACATCGTCGGCGAGCGCGAGGTTCCCCATCACCCGCTGGTCGACCAGACGCTCGACGACTGCCTGCACGAGGCGCTCGACACCGAGGCCTGGCTGGCCCTGCTGCGCCGCATCGAGGCCGGCGAAGTGGAGCTGGTGGCGCGCGACCTGCCGGCGCCCTCGCCGCTGGCCGCCGAGATCCTCAACGCCAAGCCCTATGCCTTTCTCGACGATGCGCCGCTCGAGGAACGCCGCACCCAGGCGGTGCTGGCGCGCCGCTGGAGCGACCCGGAATCGGCCGACGACCTGGGCGCGCTCGACGCCGAGGCGATCGCCGCGGTGCGCGAGGAAGCCTGGCCGCTGGTGCGCGATGCCGACGAGGTGCACGACGCGCTGGTCAGCCTGGCCTGCGTGGCCGACAGGGAAGCGCGCGCGCACGACGGCTGGCAGGCGGCGCTCGCCAGGCTCGCGGCGGGCCGGCGCGTGGCCGC
>NZ_VWWC01000387.1:0-1073 GCF_011753175.1 Burkholderia sp. Cy-637
TCGGTCTAGCGCGCCCACCTCCACCGTCACGCGCAGCGCCCGCCCCGCGCGCCAGACCGCCAGCTCGGCCTGCCGGCCGGGGCGGATCCGCGCCACGGTATCGAGCAGGTCGGCCGAATCGGCCACGCCGCGCCCGTTCACCGACAGCACCACGTCGCCGGGCGCCAGGCCCGCGCGCGCGCCGGGCCCGTTCGGCGCGACCATGGTCACGATCGCGCCGTCGGCGCTGGCCAGCCCGAACGAGCGCGCCAGCGTCGCGTCGAGTTCCTGCAGCGCCACCCCGAGCCGCCCGCGCGTGACGCGGCCGTTGCGCAGCAACTGGTCCTTCACGTCGAGCGCGATATCGATCGGGATCGCGAAGGACAGGCCCTGGTAGCCGCCCGTCTTCGAGTAGATGGTCGAATTGATCGCGATCACCCGGCCCTGCAGGTCGAACAGCGGGCCGCCCGAGTTGCCGGGGTTGATCGGCACGTCGGTCTGGATGAAGGGGATGTAGGCCTCGCCCGGCAGCGAGCGCGACTTCGCGCTGACGATGCCCTGCGTGACGGTATTGGCGAAACCGTAAGGCGAGCCGATCGCCATCACCCAGTCGCCCACCTCGGTGCGCGCCGGATCGCCGGTGGCCACCGCCGGCAGCCCGTGCGCGTCGATGCGGATCACCGCCACGTCGGACAGCGGATCGCTGCCGATCACACGGCCCTTGAACTGGCGCTTGTCGGTCAGCTTCACGTCGACCGTGGCCGCGTCGCCCACCACGTGCCGGTTGGTCAGGATGATGCCGTCGGCGTCGACGATAAAGCCCGAGCCCAGGCTCACCTCCTCGCGATTGCCGATCACGCGGCGCGCGAAATACGGCGCCAGCGGGCTGTCCGGCGCGATGCCGGGCGGCAGCTCGATGCCGACCTGGGCCACCTCGCGCGTGACGCTGATGTTGACCACCGCCGGGCCGTTGCGGCGCGCGAGGGCGGCGAAGTTGGGCAGCACCAGCGGGGGGCCGTCGGCGGGAGCCGGCGCGGCCGGCGCCGCGTTCGCGGCGACGGCCGGCATCGTCCAGGCGCAGCAGGCCATCGCCA
>NZ_VWWC01000388.1:0-988 GCF_011753175.1 Burkholderia sp. Cy-637
TCGGGCGGCCACTTCGCGTCCCGCCCGGCCTACCCGCCGGCGCGGCGGCGCATCATGACGCCGTCGGCTGCCAGGCCGACGGCATCGCCACGGAGCCGGGCCCGCGACGGCGCGCCCCGCCTCCGGCTCCCAGCGGAGATTGACGCCGATGAGCAGTGCAGACTTGCCGAGCCTGCTTCCCGAGATGCTGCCGCGGCTGTGGGCCTTCGCCCTGCGCCTGGCCGGCGACCAGCACGACGCCGAGGACCTGGTGCAGCGCGCCTGCGTGCGCGCGCTCGAACGCGCCCACCAGTTGCAGCCCGATACCGCGCCGCTGAGCTGGATGTTCTCGATCGTCCACACCACCTGGCTCAACGAGCTGCGCTCGCGCGGCGTGCGCCGTCGCGCCAGCTTCGACTGGGACGACGACCTGATCGAGAACCTGCCCGATCCCTCGGGCCAGACGCCCGAATCGGCGCTGATGCACGAGCAGGTGATCGCCGCGGTCGAGCGGCTGCCCGAGGCGCAGCGCGTGGTGATGCTGCTGGTGGCCGTGGAAGGCCTCAGCTACCAGGAAGCGGCCGACGTGCTGGAGATTCCGATCGGCACCGTGATGAGCCGCCTGTCGCGCGCGCGCCAGGCGATCGGCGCGCGCTTCGCGCCGCGTCGCGCGCCGTCTCGCGCGGCCACCACGCCCGGGGATACGCTGGCATGAAAGTCGACGAAACCCTGCTGATCGCCTATACCGACGGTACCCTGCCGCCCTCGCAATGGGCCGGCGTGGCCTCGCTGGTGGCCACCTCGGCCGAGGCCGCGCGCATCGTGCGCCTGCTGCGCGCCTCCAAGCTCGATTACCGCGCCGCGTTCGAGGCGCAGGCCTTGCCGCCGCTGCCCAGCGCGCTCGCGCTCGACCTCGACCGGCTGATCGACGCGCATCGCGATCGCGACGAAGCGCCCGGCGCGGCGAGAGCCGTCGAGGCTTCGCCGAATACCGCGCAACGGGCGCCTT
>NZ_VWWC01000389.1:0-1124 GCF_011753175.1 Burkholderia sp. Cy-637
TCCAGCACGTCGGCGATCAGGTTGCCGACGATCTCCGCTTCCTTCGCGCCAAAGCCGCGCGTGGTCATCGCCGGCGAACCCAGGCGAATGCCCGAGGTCACGAACGGCTTCTCAGGATCGTTCGGGATCGCGTTCTTGTTCACCGTGATGTGCGCCGCGCCCAGCGCCGCTTCCGCCGCCTTGCCCGTGATCTTCTTGGCCTGCAGGTCCACCAGCATCACGTGGCTTTCCGTGCGGCCCGACACGATGCGCAGCCCGCGCTTGACCAGCGTCTCCGCCAGCACCCGCGCGTTCTCCACCACCTGCTGCTGGTAGGTCTTGAACTCCGGCGAGGCCGCTTCCTTGAACGCCACCGCCTTGGCCGCGATCACGTGCATCAGCGGGCCGCCCTGGATCCCCGGGAAGATCGCCGAGTTGATCGGCTTCTCGTACTCGGCCTTCATCAGGATCACGCCGCCGCGCGGGCCGCGCAGGCTCTTGTGCGTGGTGGTCGTCACGAAGTCCGCGTGCGGCACCGGGTTCGGGTACACGCCCGCCGCGATCAGCCCCGCGTAGTGCGCCATGTCCACCATCAGGTACGCGCCCACCGCCTTGGCGATCTTCGCCAGGCGCTCGAAGTCGATCTTCAGCGCGAACGCCGAGGCGCCCGCCACGATCATCTTCGGCTTGTGCTCCTGCGCCAGCTTCTCGGCCGCTTCGTAGTCGATGTCCTCGCCTTCGTTCAGGCCGTAGCTCACGACGTTGAACCACTTGCCCGACATGTTCACCGGCGAGCCGTGCGTGAGGTGGCCGCCATGCGCCAGGCTCATGCCCATGATGGTGTCGCCCGGCTTGAGCATCGCGAAGAACACGCCCTGGTTCGCCTGCGAACCCGAGTTCGGCTGCACGTTCGCGGCCTCGGCGCCGAACAGCGCCTTGACGCGATCGATCGCCAGCTGCTCCACCACGTCGACGTATTCGCAGCCGCCGTAGTAGCGCTTGCCGGGATAGCCCTCGGCGTACTTGTTGGTCAGTTGCGAGCCCTGCGCGGCCATCACGGCCGGGCTCGTGTAGTTCTCGGAGGCGATCAGCTCGATGTGATCTTCCTGGCGCTGGTTTTCCTGCTGGATCGCCTGCCAGAGGTC
>NZ_VWWC01000390.1:0-1037 GCF_011753175.1 Burkholderia sp. Cy-637
TCTTGTGATGTGAATGACGTGAATGACGTGATTTCGGGACCGAACGACATGATCCGCTCCATCCTCGCCATCGACGATTCCGCGACCATGCGCGCCCTGCTGCAGGCGACGCTGGCCGACGCCGGCTACGACGTGCACGTGGCCGCCGACGGCGAGATCGCGCTCGAGCTGGCCGCCGCGATCGCCTTCGACCTGGTCGTGACCGATCACCACATGCCGGGCAAGAACGGCCTGGACGTGATCCGCACGCTGCGCGCGCGCGGCGCCTACGCGGCGACGCCGATCCTGGTGCTGACCACCGAGAGCGGCGAGGACTTCAAGTCGGCGGCGCGCGAGGCGGGCGCCACCGGCTGGATCGAGAAGCCGCTCGACCCGGAAACGCTGCTGGACCTGGTGGCCGCGCTGGCGGCGCCGAGCCACCCGTAGTCGCGCGCACGCGACCGGCCCCGGACCAGGGCCGACGACCCCAATACGACGCCAACCGACGATACGACGTGGATCCGGCATGACTCTCGACATCACCCAGTTCTACCAGACGTTCTTCGACGAGGCCGACGAGCTGCTCGCGCAGATGGAGCAGTTGCTGCTCGGTCTCGACGCCGGCTCGCCGGATCCGGAGGACCTGGCCGCGATCTTCCGCGCCGCGCATTCGATCAAGGGCGGCGCGGCCACCTTCGGCTTCGCGGCGCTGACCGACACCACCCACATCCTCGAATCACTGCTCGATCGCGCGCGCAATCACGAGATCGCGCTGACGGTGCCGATGATCGACGCGTTCCTGGAAACCAAGGACGTGCTCTCGGAGCAACTGGCCGACTACCGCGCCAGCGCCGAGCCCGACGCGGCCGCCGCCGCGGCGATCTGCGCCAAGCTCGAGGCGCTGCTGCAGGGCGCGCTGGGCCAGGCCGCGGCGCCCGCCCCGGCACCCGCCCCGGCACCCGCCCCGGCGGCGGTGCAGCCGGCGGCGCACGAGGAGGAAGAGGAATCCGAGGCGGACCTGGAGCGCGCCTTCGCGGCCGCGGCGGCCGAATTCGACG
>NZ_VWWC01000391.1:0-1098 GCF_011753175.1 Burkholderia sp. Cy-637
ATCGCAACGGTTCTGTCGGCGAAGTTCGGCGGCGAAGCGAAGAAGTACGACGAAATCGACGCGGCGCCGGAAGAAAAGGCACGTGGCATCACGATCAACACCGCGCACATCGAGTACGAAACGGCGAACCGCCACTACGCACACGTCGATTGCCCGGGCCACGCCGACTACGTGAAGAACATGATCACGGGTGCCGCGCAGATGGACGGCGCGATCCTGGTGTGCTCGGCCGCTGACGGCCCGATGCCGCAAACGCGTGAGCACATCCTGCTGGCGCGTCAGGTTGGCGTTCCGTACATCATCGTGTTCCTGAACAAGTGCGACATGGTGGACGACGCTGAACTGCTCGAGCTGGTCGAGATGGAAGTTCGCGAACTCCTGTCGAAGTACGACTTCCCGGGCGACGACACGCCGATCATCAAGGGTTCGGCGAAGCTGGCGCTGGAAGGCGACAAGGGCGAGCTGGGCGAGACGGCGATCATGAGCCTGGCCGATGCGCTGGACACGTACATCCCGACGCCGGAGCGCGCGGTCGATGGTACGTTCCTGATGCCGGTGGAAGACGTGTTCTCGATCTCGGGTCGCGGCACGGTGGTGACGGGTCGTGTCGAGCGTGGCATCGTGAAGGTCGGCGAAGAAATCGAAATCGTCGGCATCAAGGACACGCAGAAGACGACCTGCACGGGCGTGGAAATGTTCCGCAAGCTGCTGGACCAAGGTCAGGCTGGCGACAACGTGGGTATCCTGCTGCGCGGCACGAAGCGTGAAGACGTGGAGCGTGGCCAGGTTCTGGCCAAGCCGGGTTCGATCAAGCCGCACACGCACTTCACGGCTGAAGTGTACGTGCTGAGCAAGGACGAAGGCGGCCGCCACACGCCGTTCTTCAACAACTACCGTCCGCAGTTCTACTTCCGTACGACGGACGTGACGGGCTCGATCGAGCTGCCGAAGGACAAGGAAATGGTCATGCCGGGCGACAACGTGTCGATCACGGTGAAGCTGATCGCTCCGATCGCGATGGAAGAAGGCCTGCGCTTCGCGATCCGCGAAGGTGGCCGTACCGTCGGCGCCGGCGTCGTCGCCAAGATCCTCGACTAA
>NZ_VWWC01000392.1:0-1091 GCF_011753175.1 Burkholderia sp. Cy-637
CCTTCTTCCCGAAGATCTCGTTGACGGCCGCGTTCGGCACGGCGAGCCCGACGCTGGGCGGCCTGTTCAAGGCCGGCACGGCGGCCTGGTCGTTCGCGCCGAACATCGCCCTGCCGATCTTCGAGGGTGGCTCGAACATCGCGAACCTCGACTTGGCGCACGTGCAGAAGCGCATCGAGATCGCGAACTACGAGAAGGCGATCCAGACGGCGTTCCGCGAAGTGTCGGACGGGCTGGCGGCACGCGGCACGTATGACCAGGAGATCGCGGCGCTGGCGCGCAACGAGCAGGCGCAGCAGCGTCGCTACGATCTGTCGGACCTGCGCTACCGCAACGGCGTGGACAGCTACTTGACGGTGCTGACCGCGCAGACGGACCTGTACACGGCACAGACCACGCTGATCTCGGCGCGTCTCGCGCGCTGGACCAACTTGGTGGACCTGTATCGCGCGCTGGGCGGCGGCTGGATCGAGCACAACGGCGACCAGCCGCGCGAGGCCGATGCCCCGGTCGACTACAGCAAGCCGGCGGCAGCGGCCGTACCTGCTTCACAGGCGGCCAAGGCAGGCTGAGCGGTCTCCATCGAACTCGCGGCCGCGGCGGCATCGAACTTAAGCCGCCGCCGTCGCGAGCAGGCACCGAGGACCGTGTGCCGTTCCTCTTCACACCCCGGAAGCTTCACGGCTTCCGGGGTGTGTCTTTTCCGGGGCCGGAATATCCGTGATGCGTCATCGACCTGTCGCCGCGCGACATCGGCGGGCGCTGCCCCCGTCGCACGCCGATTCCATCCCACTGCCTTGTCGCAATTCTTCTAGATGCCCGGCCGCGCTTCCGATTGAATAGCGTTCCGAATCAGGCAATTCGTTCGAGGCGCGCCGGCTGGCGCGGACCAAGTCTATTGATCGAGGACGTCGGGAAAATCATGTTCAACTATTCCACCAGCACCATCGAAGCGGTCGATCCGGACCTCTGGCAGGCGATCCAGCAGGAAAACCAGCGCCAGGAAGATCACATCGAGCTGATCGCCTCCGAGAACTACACGAGCCCGGCCGTGATGGCCGCGCAGGGCTCGCAACTGACCAACAAGTACG